>JAAYBK010000015.1 GCA_012718885.1 Ruminococcus sp.
CATTGGTAGGATTGACAGCCTTGTCCGTTGATATCATTACGAATTTCTCAACATGATATGCATCAGCAAGAGTGGCCATATTGAATGTACCGATGATGTTGTTCTTTATGGCCTCCATAGGAGATACCTCCATGAGAGGTACGTGCTTATGTGCGGCAGCATGGAATACAACATCCGGCCGGTACTGCTTAAATATGGAATCCATGCGGTAATAATCACGGACTGAAGCTATCAGCACAAGAAGGTTCAGTTCCTTGCCGTGCTCCATAATGAGCTCCTGCTGTATCTCGTAGGCGTTGTTCTCGTAGATATCAACTATTATCACCTGCTTAGGCGAATTCCTTGATATCTGTCGGACTATCTCCGAACCTATCGAACCGCCTCCGCCTGTGACCATGCAGACCTTGCCCTGAATGAAATTACGGATATTCTCATCCTGTATCTTTATAGGATCTCTTCCAAGAAGATCCTCGATACGGATATCACGGATCTGCGAAATGATCTTCTTTTCTCCGTTTTCAAAGAGAAGATCTCCAATGAACGGAATGACCTTTATGGGAAGCTCAGTCTTTGAACACTTTTCAAGTATCCTCTGACGGCTTTCCTCGGAAGCAGACGGTATAGCAAAGAGAATCAACTCAATATTCTTTTCCTTAACACATCTGTCAATGTCAGCAGATGTTCCCTCGACTGGTACTCCATGCATGAACTGACCGGTTTTTTCCGGATCGTCATCGATTATGCAAACCGGTTCAAAAGGAAGATTATACTGCGGCAGCCTTTTTGTACCCTCAACCTCTTCAAGTATGAGTTTGCAGGCCTGTCCGGCGCCGATTATCATTGCACGCTTTATCTTTGCCTCTTCACGGCCTGTCCTTGTAAGCGTAATAAACGCATCCTTGAAAAGATAACGGAACATACATATACCGAATAACGATAAATACAGCTGCACAAAGTTTAACAGCAGAAATTGTCCAACATCCAGCATAAGAACAGCTGCTGTTGAGAGAACTGTGCCTATGATTATACCGGCAGCACAGCATATATAATCCTTCCTGCTGAAATACCTCCACATCTTGTTGTATGCACCGCAGGTTTTGAGACACCCTACGCTCAGAACAACACTCAGGATCATCGAAATCGAAAGATATACTCTTGAGACATAGATACCGTACAAGCTTAAGATATAGTCAGCAAACAGAGCTGAAACCGCTATAATAAAGCAGTCAGCGACCATCAGGATCATCTTCCTGACACTAAATTTTCCAAGATACTCCTTCATACAAACCTTTTCCCTCAAACAATAAACCTTTATATATTTAATAATATGTGTCTATAAAAATATTATATCAGATATAGCATTATAAGTCAAATAAAAATGCTGTTAAATAATTCATTATGTAAATATTTGTTGAAATACACAAATACACAGAAAGAAAAAATTTTTTCATTGCTTAATAATACGAAATCCAGCTTATTCATCAAATCCCTGCATTAATTATCTTGACATAGACACAAAAATTATGATATTATGAAAAAAATATTTCATAAACTCGTGTCCGATTAATTCATGATCCTGCGAGTGTATGTTATGTAAAGGCTATGACGTATGCAAGGCTTTATATAGCCTTATATACTTTGTCATAAATAATCGTATTATGGAGGAAAAAGATGAACAGTAAACACACCAAAGCGTATCACAAAGTCGCAGCTGGACTACTTGCTCTCGTGCTCTCAGCAAGCACTCTGCCAGCTAACACCAATTTAGGAGAAAACATCATCTCTGTAAAAGCAAATGCAGAGGTAACGGAAAGCGCTCCGGTATCCGCAGCAGCAGAATTAGCTTCCGGTTTTTCCATCAGCAGCAGAAACATATACGTTAACGTATCCCTTTCAGGAACAAAATTTGATAAGGATACAAAGGTGATCCTTGACGGAGAAGATATCCCGTACACAGTAAAAAATGGTGAGCTCACATTCAATCTTGAATGCGCTCCGAAGAAGATCTCCGATGAACATTCACTTACTGTCAAGAGTGGAAGCAAAGTCCTCCTTGACAGACAGATCTCCGCAAAGGAGCTTCTGAACGGTATTTGCGATACAGACAGTGAGCTCAAGTCTGCTGCTGAGAATATGCTCAGATACGGTTCAGCTGCACAGAAGTATTTCAATTACAACGAGACAGTTCCGGCAGACGAGGGTATCGCTCCCGCAAAGGATGCAAAGCTCCCTGCTGATGGCTTCGACAACGCTTCATTCAATGCTTCGCTAAAGGCAATGAAGGCTCCTGTCACATACGATGGAATGAGCATATGCTTCGATAAGGATCTGACTCTGAAAATGCTGTTCAGCGCTGCTGAAGGCTCTGACTTAAAGAAGGCTGAGGATTTTGTCCGCAGCAGCATATCCTTAAAGGATTCTGAGGTTACACGCAACGGCAATAAGATCTGCATAGTAAAGAGCAATATCGGTATCAGGGAGCTTGATAAGAAGTATCCCCTCACCCTCGGCCAGGAAAAGCTGGAGGTAAGCGTTTCACAGTTCATCGCCAACGTTATGGCTGAAAAAGGAACAGATGAAGATACAGTTGAGCTCAAGGAGCTCTGCAAGTCGCTCTACAGCCTGTACACTTCCGTTGAAAAGGCTCCAGAAAACTATACAGAGCCTGTCAAGGAAGAAACAAAGCCAGTATCCTCCACTACATCCACAACAACAACTACTACAACTACAGCCGCAACCACTACTACCACATCTTCAGACAGCGGAAATAAGGCCACTACCACAACTGTTCCTAAGACTCCTGACCCGGTAGATGAATCCCTCATTAATCCGACTTCAATTAAGGGAATCTATTCCTACAAGCTGGATGAGAAGCTGACATCCACACCTTATCTTTATGTAAACGATGATAAGATACTTTTAGCTGAACCTAATGAAACAGAGTACCTTGTACAGCTCTATGATATGAATAGCGGAAAGCTGCTTGCTGAAGGTAGTTCCCCGACAGCAGGAGAGTACGATTACAAGACCTATACCCTTTGCGATAACTGCATTATCGAAATCGAGAACTCATCTACACTCAAATACTATGATCTTTCGTTTAACGAATTAAAGACTATTGATTTAGGCTTCGAAGCCGGAGATGAGATTCGCTATAATTATGTTGATGCAACCTCATCCTCAGGAAAATATGTCTTTTATACATCTACAACACCAACTATGAGCATGGATGAAGATCCCATAGTTAATTACTATATCTATGACACAGAAAACGATGAACGCAACGAAATATGCTCTGATTATGATTTCTTTAACATAAGCTATAATGAGAAAGATGAATGCTTTGACTGTTCTACCAGCTATATGCCCACTGAGAATACTGTAGTTAAAATCGCCCTTGACGGTACCGTTTCAGAGACAAACTATATCGGAGCAGAAGGATATAGCAACGGAAAAGCTTTCAATTACACCAGCACCGGAATGTATATTTCAAATTATGACGGTTCAGATGCAAAATTCGTTTATTATGATATAGAAAACGAGCCCCCATACAATACAAACGGAAAATATGCTGTTTCCATTAACAGAAACACAAGAATATATGACCTTGAAAATAACCTTGTATCTGATCCTTTCAAATCAGGCGGAACCAGTGCTTTCGAGTTCGCTGACGACAACAGGATATTCTTCGTTGGCAGAGAATATAACGGAACTCCTTTCCTCAAGGTTCTCAAGACTGAAGAATTTGAGATAAAAAATCCTTTAAGAACCGAAACTAATGTTGATATCTCAGAACCTGAAAAGATGATCTTCAAAAATCCTTACGGTTCTGATCCGGAGCTTGACGTTATTCTCAAGGAGATATATGATCGCTATAACATCAAAGTCTTCTTCGAGCTCACACGTCAGATGGGCAATAAGTGGAATAACTATGTTTACGAAAGCTACTACGGAGATAAAGTAAATAAGGCAAGAGAGCTTCTTGATTACCTCAACAACTGGCCAGATGATATTGCTCGCCAGGTCACAAACTATCAGTCAGAAATGTGGATAGTCATCTGTGAAGAATTCCACCCGGAAGTAGTATCCTCTGAGAACATAGATCCTGCCGGCATAGCTACAACTTATGATGGTAAGCCGCTTATAGTTGCAGAAGCATATGATGATGATGAAAGATTCTACAGAGGCACACTCTCACATGAATTCATTCATATCCTTGACCAGGGAATAGATTACGAAACATTAGATGCATGGACAGATCTTTCACCAGAAGATGGTTATCTCAATTCATTCGCTAATTACTACTCTGTTGAAGACTATATTTCCGGCTATGAAAGCGATCTTTCAAATGTATACTTCCTTGACGGCTACGGACGTGTAAATCCCGAAGAAGACCGCGCAAGGATCGGTGAGTATCTGTGGTACTCATATGAGGATCAGAGACTTGAATCATCTTTCGGCAGTGAGCACGTAAGAGCAAAGGCAGAAAGACTTGTAAGTATGTTCCGTGACAGATACAGCTGCCTTGAAGAGGTCGAGGAAGGTGAGCTCTACCTTGAAAAAGCACTTTCACTTCCGCTTGCTGAGTATTATGCATTCACATATGAGGATGATGGATACTATCACTTCGGTTAATTAAAACAAAGGAGAATCATTATGAATAAATATATCACACCCGAGCTTGACATCATAAACTTTGAAGCAGAGGATATCATCACATCTTCTGATATCGAATATACAACTGCCGAGAACGAGTCAAGCGTCCACTAAGAGCGTACTCCGCAAGACTTACGCCGGATTTATGGTCACCGGGCCTTGTACATAAGGTCCGGTGATCTTTTTGTTGTATGATCCGGAATTATATGGTATAATTATATACAGATTCGGATTCATTTCAGGAAAGGATGATAATCATGAAATACAGTTTCTATGGCTGGGAAAAAGCTGATATACCGGCTGTCTCAGGCGAATACAGAGGGATATCCGATCCCCGCAGTCTCTATGATGCCCTTACCCATATATGGTGCAGATATACCTGTGCCCCAAGGCTTCGTGAAAAATGGAGCGAGGAAAATATCACACTTGGTCAGTGCTCCATAACTGCTTTCCTCGCCCAGGATATCTTCGGCGGAGAAGTCCTTGGTGTACTGCGCCCCGGCGGAAATTATCACTGCTATAATGTTATCGGAGATGTTGTTTTTGACCTGACAAGCGAGCAGTTCGGAGATGAGAGGCTTATATACTCCGATGATCCTGTCCAGCTTCGTGAAACACATTTTGCCAAAGATGAAAAAAGGCAGAGATACGAATATCTATGCGCTGAGCTGAAAAAATACTGTGACAGATCCTGATATAAAAAAGGTGTGATAAGCTTTATCACACCTTTTACTTTAATGCCGAAGCCGACGTAAAATATGAGTCTGGAGCAAGTCTCCCCCGGTCAGACCTGAGCTAAGCTGAGAGAATCACCCTTTTCACTCCTGTTGGATATCTTCCACCATTTCTTCAGAAGCGTCAGAGATAAAATCATTGAAAATACATATATAGCAACGAAGAGGAGCAGCGCTGCCTGCAATGGCAGTTCAAAGCCATTTTTCATCGAATCATGGTTGCCGACAAACATTACTGCCATCCACGAAAAAATAACGCCAATGCTTAAAGGTGTATATCTCTTCTTTCCGCTGACAGCAACTGCAAGACAAGCCATCATGCTGCCTGCGGCGGAGAAGATAAGCACATCTGACAGCACTTCGGTGTCTGTTCTTATATAGATCAAAATATTAGTTATGATATCATAAAACAGGCAGAGTATTGTCATGTATACTACAGGAACAACTGTGAAAAGCTGCTTAGCTGTGGGCAGTGAGGCAAAGTATTTATTCCTTGACATGATAATGCCTGCATTTATCCCCATTATCATAAGTCCCACACGGTTCACAAACACTGAGCCAAGCATAGCACCGTAATCTGAGGTCCCTTTTTCCGGCGGACTGATGAAAAATGCTATGTTGAATCCAAAAAGAAGAATCAGTGCCGTTATAAACAAAAACGGCCTCAATGATATTTTCAGGTATATCCTGAAAGCATTCTTAAAATCTTTCATAATAACACTTCCTCATTTTTCCCATACATTTTTCTTGTAATAGGATATGCTGACTACTTCCGAGATAACTATCAGCAGTATCGATACCACAAAACTTATGGCAGCAACCGCTGCATTGATACTCTTGACAGTATGGAAAAGCAGTATAATTAAAAACATTCCTACAAACATGAAGATGCTATATACGACCATACGTATTGATGTGTTTTCAATTATACGTAAAAATCCGATCATTGCAATAAGTACGAATGTGCTTATCCCAGTTGCAAAACAAAAAGCAGGTGAAAAGAACAGCATTGTAATATCAGCAAGGTAAAGAACTGCCGCTATAATACAGTATAACAGCGATATAATAGTTGAAACAACTGTTATTGTAACTGAAGCCTTTACATATGTGCCAAATCCGCCCTTTACAGTCTTCAGGAATTTATTGCCCGGAAGATTAGCGTTATTGATGCGTAGATCTACCATAAAAATCATATATGCAAGGCTGAAAAAAAGCATTGCTCCGCCCATTGGTCCGTTTATTCCGCCGGTTCCGCCCATAATCTGGAAGCTTGCTATAAAAAACAGCACCGTAATTACAGGGATAAAAAACATGACCAGAAATACCTTTACCAGGCTTTCTCCAAAATATACCTTTACCGCATCCCAGAACGGAAGTGAATCATTTTTCTTCATCCTGCTCCGCCTTTCTGAGTATGCCTACGCTGAGCTGCTGAAGTGTAGGCTGTTCTATAGCAGCGTCAAGTGCGGAAAGCCTTTCAGCATGATCTGCATATGCTATTCCCTCAAAGCTTGTTTTGTTTGAAGTGCATGAGATCATATATGGCTCAGCTTCTTC
>JAAYBK010000165.1 GCA_012718885.1 Ruminococcus sp.
GATACATCAGACTTCTCCAAGGGCAACTTCTACTTCCTGGTTGCCGACGGCAGAGATCACTGGTGGGGACACGTAAGACATTACATCTATGACGCACTTCCTTATTTCTTCCACGAAGGACAGTGAAAAAAATTATTACTTTTTAGGGTTAAAAAAGCCGGCAGTTTCTTACTGCCGGCTTTGGTTATGTTTACGCAATGAAAAAGGCCGGCAGAATTAACAGCCGGCCTAAGAATTACCACGTTATAGCTGAATGACTATGTATGTAGAATTCCTCCTGAGAAGGCTGCCATGCCTTGACTTTAGATGGGAAAAGAGCATCATATTTCTCAACTGCCTCCTCGTCATCGCAAGGCGCATCGGCATCATTCTGATAATATGTCCATTTCCTGCCTTCAAGCGCACCTTCTTTAAGTTCCCTGACAAGCATAGCCGCAGGGAAAGTGCCTCCTTCAAGGCTGACATTGAACTTCTTGCAGCTCTTATATCCACGGGCAACATAATTATCCGGATTACCGAAATTAATAACAGTATCATAACCCATTTCTATTCCCTTGGCAAAGGTGTGCTCAAGCAGCATCCTGCTAAGGCCTTTTCGCTGAAATTCCGGAAGCACACATATCGGACCCATGGTGAGGACAGGCTTTTCTGCACCGTTCTCGTCAATGAACTTTGATTCTGAGTACATTACGCATCCGACTATCTTGCCATTATATTCGATAACATAGTCAAGCTCGGGTATAAAAGCCTCATGCTGTCTCAGAACGTGCATGAAATAATGCTCGCTGCAACCGGGAATGCTGAGATTCCAGAATGCTTCACGGGCAAGATTTTCTACTTCATAATAATCATTTTTAGTTTCCAAACGGATAATATAGTCATTTTTATTCATTTTTTGATTCCTCCTGAAATGGTTGACGGGACACGGGAGGCTTGTGTGAGATAGAATTCGCAAACCGCCCGTTTACGCTGCTATCTCAGTTCTGTTATTATTTTTCAAACAACGATCTCCTTAAAATAATATACATAAAACAGCATTGCCTTATGTTGTATTTATTTTAGCATAATAATATGTATTTGTCAAGTGAAAAACGCTGAAAATCACCTATATATCATTATTTTTCATCTTATCTGCCCTGCTTATTGACTTATAGCTCTATCCTATAAGTGACCATAAACCTTTCGTATTGGACAAACGCCTATAGGTATGGTATGATTAGTACAAAGAAAAACACAGGGAGTGAAAACATGAGATACTTTTACAGATATATCACCAACTCAGAGCGAATGCGATGTTGCTGATTATCAACATTCCAAACGTAAACGAAAAATACTAAATCAATGATCTGAAAGGTGATAAATATGAAAAATACAAATAAGATAATTCCGGTAATTACAGCACTTTCTCTTTTAACAGGATGTGCAGGACTTAACAACAGCTCTTCCTCAACTTCTACTGCAAGTGACGGAAGCACTATTGAGAAGAGCAATATAAACCTTGGCTACCTCAATTCAACAGCTCATCTTCTTGCATTTGTTGCCAAGGAAGAAGGATATTTCAGTGAGGAAGGACTCAACGTTGAGCTCACTCAGTTCTCCAGCGCAGCCGAGCTTGTGAACGGTCTTGAATCCGATAAGCTTGATGTAGCGTTCATAGGTTCAGTTCCTACACTTACATTCCAGAGCCAGGGACATGATATCTCAATTTTCGGCGGTGCAATGACAAATGGTCACGGATATGTGATCAAGGAAGAATATGCTGACGAGGATGAGCTTGGAGTAGAGATCCTCAAGGGCAGAAATGTTGCGTCAGTAAAGAACAGTGTTCAGGACGCTGAATTACAGATCCTTCTTAAAAATGCAGGAATAGGCATTGGCGAAGGCGACGATGAGGTGAATATAGTTTACTTTGACAGCCAGAAGGATGCATATGCAGCACTTCTCAACCAGTCGATAGATGCAGCATCAGCTTACTCGCCATATACTTCTCTTGCTAAATCGCAGGGCTACAAGGTAGTTTACTACTGTGCTCATGAAAAGGCACTGGAGAATCAGCCGTGTTGCCGTCAGGTCGCAAAGACATCCTCATTAAGCGATAAGCCGAATACATACAAGGCACTTGAAAGAGCGTTTATAAAGGCTTATCACTTCACACAGACCGACCATGAGGGTACGATCGATGACGTAAAGAAGTATATCGATATTGAAGAGGACTACATCGATACCGAGGTTTACGGCGGATTCAGCACATCGAGTCCTGATCCCGACAAGAAGGGAACGATTGCCCTGAAGGATACTATTATTGAGCTTGGATATACAGAGGACTTCGATATCGAACCTCATTACAACACTGATATCTACAGCCAGGCTCTTGAAAGCATACTTAAAGACAATAAAGATGACGATATATATAATTCATTAAAGGAGCATTTTGATGACTACGAATAAAATTGAGATAAAGGATCTTACCGTCAATTACATAGAGAATAAAAAGAGCTTCAATGCTTTACATGATGTTAACTTTGGAGTTGGCAAGGGAGAGTTCGTCAGCGTTATCGGAGCAAGCGGCTGCGGAAAGTCTACACTTCTCAGTGTGCTTGAGGGCCTTTACGCTCCGGCAGGCGGCTCTGTTCAGATCGACGGTAAGGAGCTTCACGGCACAGGTACAGAACGAGGAGTAGTGTTCCAGCACTACTCACTGTTCCCGTGGATGACTACACGAAAGAATATAGAGTTTGGCATAAAGCAGTCCAGACATGATGTTAAGCGAAGCGAGCGTGCAAAGATAGCAGACGAATTTCTGACAAAGGTTGGACTTTCCGGCTTCGGCAGCAAGTATCCTTCACAGCTTTCCGGCGGTATGCAGCAGAGAGCAGCTATCGCAAGAGCACTTGCAATGAATACAGAGATACTGCTCATGGATGAGCCCTTCAGTGCTATCGATCCTAAGAACAGAGTTCTTCTTCAGGAACTTCTTCTCAAACTCTGGGAGGGTGACGGTGTTGAGGAACGCAAGACAGTTGTATTTGTAACTCACGATATAGATGAGGCAATACTTCTTTCGGACAAGATAGTTGTTCTTACAGCTCATCCGGGCACAGTCAACGAGGTAGTGAATGTACCGTTTGATCGTCCCCGCAGAAGAGATGACCTTGTTAAAACGGAAGAGTACGGAAAGTTCCGCAACAGACTGCTCTCACTTCTCTATAACGACATTGCCGAGCGTATCGGAGGAGATGAGGTGGTATTATGACGCTAAAGAAAAGATACCTCCGCTTAGCACATCTTCTGTTTATAGCTCTCCTGCTGATACAGCTTCTTCCGGATCATTCAACAAAAGCTGTATACACATCCTATCTTGTAAAGTTTGCCATAGGAGTGGAAGTTATCGTTCTTGCCGCATCCGCACTTATCAAGAAGGAAGAAAGCCTTGCATTGCTGGTCGATATAGCAGGATTTGTATATGTGCTGCTTGCTGTATGGTCATTGGCAACAGCAAAGTATAATTATCTTAATGATCTGCTGTTCCCTGCACCGGGAAAGGTGATACACCAGTTTGTAGTGGATAAGGACAAGATACTTATCAATATAAAGAGTTCATTGAGAACAACGCTGAAAGGATTCCTCCTTGCGACAGCAGTAGCTGTACCGCTTGGATTGTTCGTGGGCTGGAGCGCAAGACTTGGAAGCGCTGCTACCTATATCACAAAATTCTTCAGTTCTATTCCGCCGATAGTATACATCCCGTATGGTATCGCACTTCTTCCTACATTCAAGTCTGTGTCGGTATTCGTTATCTTCCTCGCAACATTCTGGCCTGTATTCGCAGGAACAATGAGCGGCGTGCTTGGAGTTGACAAAAAGATAATTGATTCAGCAAAGGTATTGAACGTCAGCAAGCCCGAGATGCTTTTCAAAGTCATACTTCCGGCTTCATTGCAGCAGATATTCCTGGGATGCAATCAGGGACTGAGCGTTTCATTCATACTTCTGACATCGGCAGAGATGATCGGAGCTAAGGACGGAATGGGCTACTATGTTAAATACTACTCAGATTTCGGTGACTATACCCGCACGATAACAGGTCTTCTGGTCATTGGATTCGTAGTAATAGGCGTGACATTCCTTTTCAATAAATTACAGAAGAGACTTTTAAGGTGGAAACCTTGATAAAAGCCAAAGAGCGGTATACCGTTCTTTGGCCTTTATGTTTTTGTGTGATAGAGAAAATATATCAAGATAATAGGATAATTCTATAACTATTGCTGAAAATATAGTTCGCCTATTGACATTATAGGAATAAGATGTTATAATACATACAGTTCCGATAGGAATACAGTATATTAAAAGGAGAGCTGAACATGAGAAATTATATGATGTGTTGTTGTATGTGTAACATGGATATAAAACGTATTCTGCGTAATTATGCTCAGCGATGTTGCGACTTTTTCTGAATGTCATTGAGTATTTTCATGCGTAGGATGCGTAAAGCATTCTGCGCATTTTTTGTTTGGAGGAATTTATGATAGATGAAAGAGAAAGCGTGACCGCTAAGATATGTGCGTTTGTGAGAGCCTGGCATTCCAACAGGGCACGGCAAAAGATATACGATGACTATCTTGCCTATGATTTCATGGGCAAAGATGAATACGATAGTATATACGAGCTGATTAGCAGCGGACTTGACAGGACACAGAGATTCACCCGGGATGATACAGAGCAGATAATAACAGAATACTTTGCCCCGATCCCATTGTCTCGTATACATTTCAATGAGAGCCGGCTTCAGGATTTTGCTTCGGAGAATGAGAAGATACAGTATGTTATCTGCGGAGCAGGCTCAGACACATTTTCATTCAGGAACGACAACGAAAATATAGAGATCTATGAGATAGATCATCCCGATACGCAGCGCTACAAGCTTGACAAGATCAATGCACTTGAATGGAACCTGCGGAAAAACGTTCATTATGTTCCTGTTGATTTTGAGAAGGAGCGAATGTGCGATAAGCTTTTAGCCGCAGGCTTCGATCCGGAGAAGAAAACATTTTTCAGCATACTTGGCGTATCCTATTATCTGACGCTGGATGTATTCACGGATACGCTAAGGCAGATGATGGAGCTTTCCACTCTCGGGAGCAAGGTAGTGTTTGATTATCCCGTCAAGACCGGAGACTTCCCTCCAAGAGTGGCAAGACTTGAAAAGATAACCGAAGATCTGGGAGAGACGATGCGTGGCGGATTTGACTATAATGAAGTATCCAGAGCACTTTATTCACTCGGATTTCAGATCGATACTTATATGCCGGCTGATAAGGTACAGCGAGAGTATTTCAGCGGCAGAGATGACGGCCTGAGGGCTTTTGAAAACGTCAGCCTGATATCGGCGACATACACCGCAGGCTATAATTATGAATAATATATCATTCGTAGGGACGATGGATATACTGTCCCGGAAGCAATTTATAATACCAGCCGGGCTGATATGATATCAGTCTGCAAGAAAAAAGGAGAATTATTATGAGTAAATTTACAAATACAGAAACAGCACTTATCCACGGAGGCATCTCCATTGACGAGCGCACAGGCGCAGTAAATATCCCGATATACCAGACCTCGACCTATAAGCAGGATGGTCTTGGAAAAATGAGGGGCTATGAATATTCACGTACAGGAAATCCAACCCGTGAGGCGCTTGAAGCACTTATAGCTGAACTTGAAGGAGGCGTTGCCGGCTTTGCATTCGGATCCGGAATGGCAGCTCTTACAGCTGTACTCAGTCTGCTCCACAGTGGTGACAGAGTGCTCATTTCCAGCAATGTCTACGGAGGAACATTCCGTCTTCTGAGCAAGGTCTTCGATCATTTTGATATAGCATATACTATTGCTGATACTGAGCATCCGGATGTATATGAAACACAGATAACCGATGATGTAAAAGCAGTAATAATAGAAAGCCCTGCAAATCCTCTGATGACAATTACAGATATAAGAGAGATCGCAGAAATATCCCACAGATATGGTCATCTTGTTATCGTTGACAACACATTCATGACTCCGTATTTACAGAAGCCGCTTGAACTTGGTGCGGATATAGTTGTACACAGTGCAACAAAGTATCTTGGCGGACACAGCGATGTTGTATCAGGTCTTGTAGTAGTAAACACAAAGGAGCTCGCAGAACAGATCGCCTTTATACAGAATTCAACCGGCGGAGTTCTTGGACCCTTTGATTCATTCCTCCTCATAAGAGGTATAAAAACTCTTGCAGTACGCATGGACAGACACGTATACAACGCAGAAAAGGCTGCAGAATTTCTCCTGGCACATAAGGCAGTGAAGAAGGTATATTATCCCGGCCTTGAAAGTGACAAGGGATTTGCAGTAAACCGCAGGCAGGCAAAAAACGGCGGAGCAATGATATCATTTGAGCTCCACGAAAACTATGATATCGAAAAATTCTTTGAGAGTCTGGAGCTTGTTTCACTGGCCGAGAGCCTTGGCGGAGTGGAGTCACTTGTATGCCATCCTTCAACAATGACCCACGCTTCTATTCCGGCTGATATCAGAAAGAAGGTCGGCATCACAGACGGTCTTATACGCCTTTCGATCGGAATCGAGAGTATTGAGGATATTCTTGCAGACATTGCTCATGCAATTGAGAAAGCGGAGGTGCAGAAATGAGATACTATGATTCCATGCAGGATCTTATAGGCAACACTCCTCTTGTAAAACTTGGGAATATAGTTAAGGCTGAGGGCGTGAATGTTTTTGCAAAGCTTGAGCTTTATAATCCCTCCGGAAGTGTCAAGGATCGCACCGGGCTTTATATGATAAATGATGCTGAGAAACGTGGACTTCTGAAAAACGGCGGCACTATTGTTGAAGCTACCGCAGGAAATACAGGCCTTGGAATAGCTTTTGCCGCTCTGAATCGTGGATACCGGATAATATTTGTAGTTCCCACAAAATTTTCTGCCGAAAAGCAGTCTCTGCTGCGTGCGTTAGGTGCAGAAGTTATAAATACTCCCCGTGAGGAGGGGATGCTGGGCGCTGTAAGAAAGGCAGACGAGATCAAAGCTCAGATCCCAGGTTCGATCTCACTGGAGCAGTTCAAAAACCAGAGCAATCCTCTTGCACATTATGAAACTACCGGCCGTGAAATATATGAAGCACTGGACGGAAAGATAGACTATGTTGTAGCCGGAGCGGGAAGCGGCGGTACATATACAGGCATCCTTCGATATATCAAGGAACGGGTCCCGTCCGCTAAGGGGATACTTGCTGATCCTGTCGGTTCAACTATGGGCGGCGGTGAGCACGCAGACTACAACATTGAGGGTATCGGCAATGATTTCATTGCCGAAACAATGGATATGTCCCTTGTGGACGATGTGATAAAAATGAATGATGAAGAGGCTTTCAGTGCAGCTCGTCAGCTTGTAAAAACTGAGGGTATCATTGCAGGCTCTTCCTCCGGAGCAGCAATGGCCGCTGTATTAAAATTGATCGAAAGCGGTGCAAAGGGTAATATCGTTACAGTATTTCCAGACCGTGGCGACCGTTATTTCAGTACAGGCCTTTATGATTGAGAGGTAAACTATGACTTTACAGCAGCTAAAATATGTACTTGTGATATCTGAGACTGGATCTATGAACAAGGCTGGAGAACAACTCTATGTATCCCAGCCGTCGCTGACCTCATCGGTACAGGAGCTTGAAAAGGAGATCGGAATAAAGATCTTCCACCGCAGCGGCAGGGGAGTTACCCTCACCAATGATGGTGCGGAATTTGTCCAGTACGCCCGTCAGGTCGTGGGACAGTTCAATGTTCTCTCTGAGAAATATATAAGCAATTGCAGCGTTAAGAAAAAGTTCGGCGTTTCTACACAGCACTATTCCTTTGCAGTCAAGGCCTTTGTTGAAATGGTAAAGGACTATGATACAGCGGAGTACGAATTTGCAGTCCGTGAGACAAAGACCAGCGAGGTCATAAATGACGTTGCCACCATGAGGAGCGAGATTGGTATAATATACCTTAACGATTTCAATCGCAAGTCAATAATCAAGCTGCTGAATTCAAACGGATTAGAGTTCCATACTCTTACCAGGTGCAGCCCATACGTTTATCTTTGGAAAGGACATCCCCTTGCTAATGAGAATAAGATAACCTTCAGTCAACTTGCCGATTATCCATGCCTTTCATTTGAGCAGGGTGATAGGAGCACCTTCTATCTTGCTGAGGAGCTCCTCAGCACTGCGGATTATCAGCGCACGATCAAAGCGAATGACCGTGCGACCATGCTCAATCTTATGATAGGACTGAACGGATATACTCTGTGCTCAGGAATAATCTGCGAAGAGCTGAACGGAAGCGATTATATAGCCGTACCATATGAGGACGATTCCGATGAGATAATGGAAATAGGCTATATCACGCTGAAAAATGTAATACTCAGCGAAATGGCAGAGAAATATATCAACGAGATAAAGACTTACCTCAACATATAGTCTTAGGCTATAACTCAGCATAAAACACTGGTATTAGACAGATGTTATAAACAGATGTATAATCAAATCATACCTTAATGATAGGAGAACTTATTATGTATGAGATAATATGGCTCGGAAGAGGCGGACAGGGTGCTTTCACGGCAGCAAAGCTTCTCGGAGCAGCTTTTACCATAAACAATGACAGCAGATACGCTCTTGCATTTCCGTCATTCGGACCGGAAA
>JAAYBK010000166.1 GCA_012718885.1 Ruminococcus sp.
AAATTTCCTGCTGGTATACCGTCTGAGCTGGCTATCCGTCCTTGCACTTTTCATCAATGTGAGCTGGATGACCTGGAAATTCATTGAATATATGCGTGACCCTCACAAGTTCAGGCTTGTTGAGAAGGTTGAGCGCTATACATACATCCAGGAGACTATCATGCTCCTGACCGTCGGAGGATATATCGCATTTGCGAGGTGAGAAAAAATGATCGTGACCGCTGAAAACTATAAAGGGTACTGTACCGGCTCAAAGGCTGAGCGGCTTTTCCAGATGAAACAGCACGGCCTGAATGTACCGGATCTGTTCTGCGCTTTACCTGAAACACAGAAGGAAGAGCTGCTCTCCTATGCAAGAAGCTCCTTCCGGAAAGGAACGCTGTTTTCCGTCCGTTCCTCTGCATCCGCAGAGGACGGCAGCTCCTTCTCCTTTGCCGGACAGCTTGAGACCTTCCTATTCGTCACCGAGGATCAGCTCTGGGACAGGATAGAGCAGTGCCGCCGTTCCGCCGAAACAGAGAGTATTGCAGAATACCTCCGTATAAGCGGCATCCGCCGTGAGGAGCTCCGTGTAAATGTCATCATTCAGGTAATGGTGGACGCTGACTGCTCCGGTATCATATTTACCGCCAATCCTCAGGGCATCCTCAGCGAGACTGTCATCACCGTCGGTGCCGGGACCGGAGATAATGTGGTCGGGGACAAGGTGCCTGTAAATACATATTACTGCGACCGCTCCGGAAGCAGCTTCTATGGAGAGCTGCGTGAGGGAGCACCGAAGCTGGACAGCAGTATGATCGCAGAACTGCTCAGATATGCAGACAACATCCGGAAGCTGTGCGGCTGCGAATGTGATATCGAATACGCAATAAAGAACGGCGTTGTATACATACTACAGGCGAGGCCGATCACAACACTGCATTCCGACGGCCATATCGTACTTGACAGCAGCAACATCTCAGAAAGCTATCCCGGAATCTCTTCCCCCATGACCATAAGCTTCGTCAGGAACGTTTATCATCTCGTCTTCAGCAGTTGTGTCCGCCGCATAACACGCAATGACGGCACAGCAGAAAAGCTGGATGATGTGCTCTCAAATATGACCGATGCCGCCAATGGCAGGATATATTACCGTATCAGCAGCTGGTACGATGTCATTACCATGCTCCCTTTCAGCAAGAAAATAATCCCTGTATGGCAGGAAATGCTGGGTGTCTCCGATAAAAGCGTCACACGTTCGTCTGCTGCTCCAGGCCGTATGACAAAGCTGAGAGTTATGCGCTCATTCGTAAGTCTCATGCTTGCAAATGAGAGGAAAATGAATAAGCTTAACCGGGATTTTGAAGAGCTGTACCCAAGGTTCCGCAGCCGCATAGAGCAGACCGATTCTCCTGAGGAGCTGTTCAGTATCTACACTGAGCTCAAGGATACGCTGGCCGGATGCTGGGATCTTACACTGGTGAATGATATGTACTCGTTCATCTTCACCGGACTGCTGAAACACTCCCTCAGAGCTGCCGGATATGAAAACCCGGAGGACACCGCCAACCTGATAATATGCGGCTCAGACTCTATAGAAAGCATGAAGCCTGTAAATATGCTGGCTGAGATATGCTATGCTCTCAGGAAGGATAACGACTATGATGCCTTTTGCAGCATTTCCTCCCGTGAGGGATTTGACAGGTTCATCCGCCGTCCCACACGCTCGGCAGGATTGATAAAACGATATATTGACAGTTACGGTGACAGGTGCGCCAACGAGCTTAAGCTGGAGGCTGAGACCTACCGCACCGATCCTCTGCTGCTCGTGAAAACTGTCTCTGCATTTTCATCTGCACCTTCCGAAAAAACAAGTGCGCCCCGTCCTAAGCTGCACGGTCTTTCAAAGCTGTATGCAAAAAAAGCATACAACGGCATCCTTCTCCGGGAAAGATCAAGAATGTCCCGTGGCAGGATATTCGGCCTGATCCGGGAGATAGTGCTGAAATGCGGTGCCAGCTTCTATGACCGGGATCTCATCGATCAGCCCCGGGATATCTTCTACCTGACCTTCGAGGAGCTCGAACAGGCTGTCAGCGGCAGTACCTCCGGTCTGCGTGAGAGAATAGCTTCCCGCCGCCTGCAATGGGATTCCTTCGCAGCTCTTCCACAGTATTCACGTATCATTTTCGACAACAGAGTTTTTGACAAGCACCATGCAAGCTATGTATCCGAAACCTTATGCAGTGACGATACACTTATGTACGGCACTCCCTGTTCATCAGGAATCATTGAAGGCGAGATCACTCATATCTCCGGGCTTACAGCCGGCACAGACGCTTCCGGAAAGATCATCCTGGCAGATGTGACTGATCCGGGATGGGTATTCGTTATCTCTCAGTCAGCAGGTATCATTTCCAAGCGAGGCTCTCTTCTCTCCCATACAGCTATTATTTCC
>JAAYBK010000167.1 GCA_012718885.1 Ruminococcus sp.
AGATGAGCTTTCCGAGGAGAGCAGCATAGACGAGTTCAATTTCGAGTCAGTTGAGCTGCGTGAGGCTGTGAACAGGCTTGATAATGATTCAAGGCTCCTGCTTTCCATGTCAGTGCTGGGAGGGTATTCCAGTGACGAGATATCGAGAATATGCGATATAAAAGCGAGCACTGTAAGATCGAAGCTTTCAAGGATCAAGGAGAAGCTCAGGCTTGAGCTTGCTCCGGAGCTTTAATGGAAAAGGAGGATCACTATGAACAATTATGATAAGGTAAAGGATATGCTTAGAGAAGAAAAAGTTCCTCAGGAGCTTGAACCTGAGAATATAAAAGCAATGCTGGAAGCCAAGGCTCCGGCGAAAAAGAGAAGCCGCATAAAAATGGCCGGACGTATTACTGCCGGAGCAGCAGCCTGTGCTGTGATATGCGGAACAGCCGTGCATTTTGCCGGTGAAAGCAACGTTTTCAAGAAGGACAAGGAAGTTATCAACAGCGAATACGAGCATATGACAAAGGAGGGCAGTACAGTGGCTGCATCCAGTGAGGAGGCTCCTGTACTTGTGGAGCAGGCTCCCTATATGTCCGGTGCATCCGACTACGGCGAGGTATATCAGCTCTTCAATACTTCCTACAAGGCATATGAAAAGAAGATTTCTGATAATAGACGTTATAACATGGTAGAATATGATGCTGTAGCTGAAGCAGCAGATGATAACGTAGGCAATTACAATTCTGATAATGCTGATAATGGCTCCGTTGGTAAAAGTGCAGAATCACCGCATACTGATGGCACTGCTAAGGCAGAGACTGAGCTTACTGTACCTAACAGCGTAAATGATCCAGGAGAGCCCGGTGAGGATGAGGAACACTCCGAGACCTACAATCAGGAGGAAGGTGTTCTTGAAGCAGATATAACCAAGACGGACGGAAAGTACATCTACAACATATATGGCGGGATAAACAGAATGATATACGGTGACAGCGGCGATACAAGCAAATACCTGAGCGTTGCCGCAGCCGAGGACGGTAAGTTCACATACAGTGAAAAGGTCGAGGTCAAAGCTTCTCCTGAAAAGATCTTTGGTGACGGATATGATCTGCAAGGGCTGTATTTATCGGATATGTACCTGTATAATGATACAGTAGCTGTTATCGGATTTATGACTGCTGAGAGCACTGATGGTGTCCGTAGGACCTATGACGGAGAAATCGCAGATGATGATTGTGATATTGACAGTACATATGTCCAGCACAGCTACAAGACAGCAACATTTGTCAATCTCTATACTACAGGCGAATCTCCGGAGCTTATAGATACATACTATCAGGAAGGAACTTTCAATGATGTCCGCATTTCTCCTGACGGCTTCATGTATCTCCTTACAGACTACAGCACCATAGACTTCGCTATTGTTGAAGAGACAAATTGCTGCGACTATATCCCTTCAAGCGGAACAGCCGATGAGATAAAGCTTATACCGGCAGAGGATATCCTTATGCCTATAGATGATATCGAGGACGATGATGTATTTACATATACGCTTATCGGCAGCCTTGATATGAATAATACAAGCTGTGCCGTTCCTACTGATATAAAGGCTCTTGCAGGCTATACCGGAAATGTATACTGCTCGGCAAATAATATCTACACTGCTGTTGGATGGGATGATACTGATATAACACGTATCGCAGTTGAGGAAGGCCAGATAACTCCTGCTGCCTCCGGAACTGTTGAGGGAAGAGTAAAGGATCAGTTCTCATTCAGCGAGTACAACGGATATCTGAGAGTTGCAACTACTAAGGATACCTACGAAGAGCGTCAGATACCGGTTTACAGTGATGATGAGAGCAGCTTTGCAGTAGTAGAGGAAATAGAAGGATACTATAGCTATAAACAAAAGCGTGATAACAGACTTTATGTCCTTGATATGGATATGGATGTAGTTGGCAGCGTAACTGATTTCGGTCTTGACGAAGAGATCAAGTCTGTGAACTACAACGGAGATATAGCATATGTAGTAACATATGAGCAGACAGATCCGCTGTTTGCCATTGATATCAGCGATCCTGCAAACCCTGTTATCCTTGACGAGTTCAAGCTTCCCGGCTACAGCACCTATATGCAGAAGTGGGAGGAAGGACAGCTTTTCGGATTCGGTGTCAATGCTGATGAGAACGGCATAGAGACAGGACTGAAGCTTAATATGTTCGATAATTCAGTTCCTGATGATCTTAAGCTTATTGATTCCTATGCGATCGAGGGAGTCTACGAGGAGGATGAGTTTATCGGATATTATTCCCTTGGCTGCTATGAGAGAAAAGCTATCATGATAGCTCCTGAAAAGAACCTGATAGGTGTACAGATGTGCATTGAAAAGGGAGGTTATGAGATCATAGATGATGAAAAATCAGACTGGAACTCTCAGTATGAGACTGGTTATTGGTTCTTCTCATTTGAGGATGGAAAGTTCGTTCTCAAGGGACAGTACACAGAAAGCATGGATGATTCATTTGATGAATCAAGTACGCTATATGAAAGGGCATTGTACATAGGCGATTATGTATATATGGTAGCTAATGGCAAGTATACAGCCCTCTCTATGGACAATTTTGAAGTTACTGATACAGTAGAGTTCTGACATGAGTATAAAAGATTAATGAGACCGTCTTCGGACGGTCTCATTTATTATTCAGGAGAAGCTTGACAAAGCATATTATATATGATAAAATATGAAATTGAAAATCATTTTCAATTATAAGGAAGTGCGATAATGAAACGTGAATCCGGATACAATACCAAGCAGAAGGAGAAACTGCTGGATTTTCTTATATCGAATAAGGATAAGCATACCAATGTGCAGCAGATAAGCGCATTTCTTACCGCAGAGGGTACTCCTGTGGGAACAGCAACGATTTACCGCCAGCTTGATAAGCTTGTGGAGAGCGGTGTTGTCAGGAAGTATACTATCGACGGAAAGACCGGTGCCTGCTATCAGTACATTGATGATACACAGGACTGCAAGAGCCATTTTCATCTGAAATGTGTGTGCTGTGACAGGCTTTTCCATATAACCTGCGATCATCTTAAAGATATAGACAAGCATATCCATGAACACCACGGTTTCAGAGTGGATCCGTCAAAGACGGTCTTTTACGGAGTTTGTGCGGACTGTCAGGGAGAATCAAGTGATGACTAAAAGGATAATGATATTGCTGACTGCACTTGTTGCTGCGGTAATGCCTGCGGTATCGGGATGCAGCTATGAAAAGGAAAAGAACGGCAGGCTGTCGATAGTTACTACCAGCTTTCCGCCCTATGACTTTGCCCGTGCGGTGACAGGGGATACAGCCGACATACATATGCTCCTGAGTACCGGTGCAGAGGCTCATTCCTACGAGCCGACTCCGCTGGATATCGCCCGTATACAGCAGTGCGATGTGTTCATATGTATCGGAGGCGAGGACGAGGTGTGGGTCGACAAGATACTTGATTCTATCGACACCAGTGATATAAAGGTAATAAAGCTTTTCGACTATGCGGAGCTGCTTGAAGAGGAGGAAGTGCGGGGCGCTTCTCCAAACGGACATCACCATCATCATCACGATGATGAAGATGACGCCGACCATGATGACCATGAGGACGAGCATGATGAAGAAGTCGATGAAATGGAAGCAGACGGACATATATGGACCTCTCCTGAAAACGCAGTAAGGTGTGTCAGAGGGATCGAGGAGGAGCTTTGTACAGAGTATCCGGAAAATGAAGAATTATACCGCAGCAGCGGAGAAAGCTATATAAGCAGGCTGGAAGAGCTGGACGAAAAATTCAGGGAAATGACAGATAAGGCTCAGGAAAAGACCATAGTTATCGGAGACCGTTTCCCGTTCAGATACCTCTCACACGAATACGGCATCGAGTATTTTGCGGCTTTCAGCGGATGCAGCTCGGAATCTGAACCGTCAGTACGGACGATGGCTTACCTCATGGACGAAATAAAAGAGCATGATATGGATACGGTGTTTTACCTTGACCTGTCGACAAAGAAGCTGGCGGAGAAGCTTTGTGCAGCAACGGGAGCAGATATGCTGCCGCTGTATGCCTGCCATAATGTATCGAAAAGCGACTTTGAGGACGGCATAACATATATTGATCTTATGGAGAAAAATCTGGAAAATCTCAGGGAGGCATTATATTGAAAAAGATACTTGAATGCAGTGAGCTTGCAGCAAGCTATGACGGCCGCAAGGTCATAAGCGGACTCAGCTTCACTATAAATGAGGGCGATTATGTCTGCATACTTGGAGAAAACGGCTCCGGAAAAAGTACGCTCATAAAGTGCCTGCTGGGGATAAAAGCTCCGGAAAGCGGAAAGATAGTTATGGGAGACGGACTGAAGCAGAGGGATATAGGATATCTCCCTCAGCATACCGATCTGGCAAAGGGCTTCCCTGCCACAGTATCCGAGGTCGTGATCTCGGGCTGCCTTGGCAGAAGAGGACTCCGCCCCTTCTACTCGTCAGAAGAAAAGAAACTTGCAAAGCGGGCTATGGAACGGTTGGGCATAGCTGATCTGGCCGGAAGGAGTTGCCGTGAACTCTCAGGCGGGCAGCAGCAGAGAATGCTGCTTGCGAGAGCAATGTGTGCGGCAAAGAAACTGCTCCTCCTGGATGAACCGGTTACAGGACTTGATCCGGCAGCAGCGGCAGATATGTACGACCTTATCGACGAGCTGAATAAAAAGGACGGCATGACGATAATTATGGTATCTCATGACGTTGTGAAGTCGCTGGACAGCGCAAGCAGGATACTCTGCCTTTGCAGCAGTGATCATAGCTTTTACGGTACTCCTGAGGAGTACGCAAATTCTCATATCAGCAGTAAATTTATAGGAGACTGATTATGTTCGATGATCTCAGAATAATGTTTACGCCGGAATTCTTCGGAGCGATCCTTCTTCCGGCATTGATAGGCGGTATAGCCGTGACAATTTGCTCGTCGCTCCTTGGAACGACTCTGGTACTGAAGCGATACTCCATGATAGGTGACGGCCTTTCACACATCGGCTACGGAGCACTTTCTGTAGCCGCCGTTATGAATATGGCACCGCTGAAGGTTGCTCTGCCTGTTGTAGTGATCGCAGCGTTCATACTTCTCCGTCTCAGTGAGAGCAGTAAGCTCAGCGGAGATTCAGCAATAGCTCTTTTCTCAACGACTGCCCTTGCAGTGGGAATACTTGTCTCCTCCAAGGCAGGGCTTACCAATGATGTGAGCCATTATATGTTCGGAAGCATACTTGCAATGAGCAAGAGCGATGTCATCCTGAGTGTCATCCTCTCAGTCATCGTGATACTGACGTATGTATTCCTGTATAACAGGATCTTCTCAGTTACATTCGATGAGAATTTTGCCAAGGCTACAGGAGTGAATGCAAGTGCATACAATATGATATTTGCAGTTCTTACCGCAGTGACTGTTGTTCTCGGCATGATGATGATGGGAGCGCTGCTTATCTCCAGCCTTATAGTAATACCTACTCTTACAGCAATGAGGGTATGCAAGAGCTTCAGAGGCGTAGTGCTCACGGCAGGAACTGTATCCGTAGTGAGCTTTCTGCTGGGAATGTTCATGTCGCTTCTTATGAATACAGCTCCCGGAGCGAGCATTGTAATAGTCAATGTTGTATTCTTTCTCTTGTTCAGCGCTGTCGGAACGATCAGATGCAGGTCGGGTAGATCCTGACATCTTCCGTATCCGTATGCTCTTGGTCTGAGTACACAGACGGAGAGGGGACATATATCTTCACATCATCTTCATCCATTTTTCTCACCCCCATTGAGTATTCTGCCCGGAGCAGGAGCAATTATTCATCGGCGGACAAGGAGGATACAATGAGGTATATAAAAACGATCTGCATGGTTTTTGCAGCGGATATACTGGCACTGTTCATAGGCCTGACACTGGCCGGCTCATCTGCCCTGCCTGTGAAGATAGTCAGCGCAGTCTGCGGCGCAGGCATACTTGCAGTGATACTGGCGGATCATGCGGCAGTAACTGCAAAAAAAGACAGGAAGGAAAACAATGGAAGCGGTGCAAAAACTGCCTTTTTTATGGGAGCCACAGCTTCGTCTCCATGCCTTCTGAGCTGGGGGACACTGCGCCTTTCACTTACGGCAGGATATGATTATTATCGTGTGCATAAGGTAGTGAACGGCTTCTTCATACAGCTCCTTAATTTTATAGAACCGGATGCCTCGACAAAAGCTCTCTCGACGGAGGAGATAATGATCATGCTTCCGCTTGCTTTTGTTCCGGCTGCGATAGTGATACCAGTGTATATTCTGGCGTATAAAGGCTTTATCTTTTCAGAATAGTCAAAAGCCTTGTCGTGAATTGTAACAGTTATTTGCGATACACTTGTTATACTGGTTGTTGAAAGTGCTGAAAAGATTTATTAGTTAATACTAAATTCCCCTTTATTCTTGACAATGTGATATTTGTGTGATAAAATGTATTAGAAATTTATTTTTATGGAGGTTCTTATATGGCTTTTTGTAAATTTTGTGGAAGTGAAATTCCGGACGGCGGAGTATGTAGCTGCCCAGCCGCTCAGGCAGAGGCTCAGGGACAGAATGCTGCCGCACAGGTAAATGATTTTGCTCAGGACAACAATGTTTACGGACAGGGTGGAGCTAATCAGAACAATAACTTTAATCCAAACGAACTCGTTGACAAGGCAAAGAAGAATCCTGCTATCCTTATCGGAGCAGCAGCTGCACTTCTCGTACTTATCATTCTTCTCATATTCATCTGTGGCAACATGGGTGCTAAGGGCGCAGCTAAGAAGTACGCAAAGTCACTTACAAAGAAGGGCAAGGGCAAGACTTATTACTCACTCACTCTTCCTAAGGACAAGATCAAGGATCTCAAGGACGATGATAAGTGGGATGACATGATCGATGATTACAACGATAATATGTCAGATATGTTAGATGACTACAAGGTTAAGGTTAAGTCTGTAAAGAAGGGCAAGAAGCTCAGCAAGAAGGCTCTTAAGGGAGCTGAGGCTGTGTGGGAGTCTAAGGGTGCAGACGATCCGACAGCTAAGAAGGGCTATGAGTTCAAGATCAAGG
>JAAYBK010000168.1 GCA_012718885.1 Ruminococcus sp.
ATCACTTCTGTCTCACCACGGTATGTTATCACCACGGCCGCATTTTCTCCCTTTCCGAGCACCGCTGCCGTGAAGGTGTTGTACATGGATGCTCCGCATATGGCTGAACTGAGGAATACTATACTGCACCCGGCAGCTATTGCCACAGCAGTACATCTCCTGCTTTCAGTAACTATCAACACAAGAGCTGCTGCAGCTCCGAGAATGAATGCGATATAAACAACGATATCACTTCCGCAGGCAAACCATGTTCCTCCGATCCCGGAGAGCTTGTCGGTAACCTTGAACAAGGCTCCGATAACAGCTCCGGCTGCCGGCAGCACTGGCAGAAAGCCAATGCTGAACACATATATTACTCCCAGGATAAGTACGAATGTGCAGAATGGGAGCAGCACAATATTCGTTATTGGAGATATCAGCGAGGTCTCACCGAAATAATACATACTGAACGGCATTATGAATACAGATGTGCAGAGCATAATCACAAACTGACGGAACAGCTTCTGCCATACCGTATCCGTTTTGAATTTCTTTGTCATGTATGGGCCGAAAACTCCGATACCGAATGTGCCGGCTACTGAAAGGATGAATCCACTGCTGTAGATACATCCCGGATCCGCAAGTCCGATGAGAAGGACTGCTGCAGCAAGGGAATTGAAGGTATCGTTCTGCCGCCGGAATAATCCTGCGGAATAGAGGAAATTCATCATTATTGCCGCTCTTATGGCTGATACAGGCGAATCCGCAAGCAGTATCATCACCGCCGCAACAGAATCAGTCAGTATCAGGGATTCCAGCCTGCCAAATCCAAGCATTCTCCATAATCCCATGACTGCCGCTGCGATTATTGATATATGGAGTCCGGATACCGCCATGATATGTCCGATACCACTTCTGTAAAGTGAGGTCTTCGTCTCCTCGTCAAGTCCCTGCTTCTGGCCGAATACAATTCCTGCAAGGAAGCTGCCGCGCTCCTCGCCAAGTACTATCCGCATTTCAGATATCATATCATCACGATATCTCATAGCCGCATTTTTCAGCTTCTTCCTGCCGGTATGCTCTATCGAAACACCGTCCGGAGAAGACAGCGTAAATGATACACCCGCAGCACGGAAACTGCTCCTGCTGTCATAGAGATAATCCGATCCTGGAAGATCCGCTTCACAGTTCACGGCAGTTATCCTGTCCCCGTACCTTGCGTCCATATCATCAGTATACAGCCTGACTTTAAGCTTCCTTCTGCCGTCAGCTCTGCCCTTTAGAGTGTACATCACCTTACCGCCGCTGTATTTACGGATATCCTCAACAGTGCCGGTGAAAGTGAAGCTTTCGCCGGAATACTCCTTCTCAGCCCGTGACAGATAAGCCGTCCTTCCGCAGGAAATGGCTGTACTGAGGACAAAGAAAGCGGCTATGATGATATAATCGTATCTGCTGTACTTCCTGCGCCGTCCCACAAGGATAATGAATACTGCTGCCGGAAGAAGGATATACCAGTTCCCGGTAAAAAAGGAAGCGAAAAACAATCCCGCTATATACGCTGACGCAGCTCCAATCATTTTTCGCTTCATATTATTTATTCCTTACTTAAAGAAGAGCGGAAGCTTCTCAAGGAAGATTATATCATCCCTGTCAGCTGCCTCGCCCTCTGCGAGAACTGCTGCCTCGCCGGCGATCTCTCCGCCAACGGCCGCTGTGAGCTTTTCAAGCGCCTTCAGCGACTCGCCTGTGCTTATTACGTCATCAACAAGGAGGACTTTTCTGCCCTTGAGCAGCTCTGCCTTTTCCTTTGATATGTAAAGCTTCTGTACATTTACTGTTGTTATGGATTTTACAGTTACCTCCACAGGCTCGCTCATATAGAGCTTTACGGATTTTCTTGCAACTACATAGGGCTTTCCGCTCTGTCTTGCCATTTCATATGCTAGCGGGATACCCTTTGATTCTGCTGTAAGGATCACATCAAAATCTCCGCATTTCTTGAGGAGTTCCTCAGCGCAGGCAACTGTAAGCTCTACATCAGAGAACATTACAAATGCTGCAATATCCATTTTTTCATTGAGAGGGCAGCGGATGAGTTCACGCTCCAGCCCTGCGATAGTCATTTTATATGTTTCCGGCATGATGGTTCTCCTTATTCAGTTTTGCCCAGAGACTCAGGTCCCCAGCCCATCTTCACTCCGCCAAGGAGATGGAAGTGAAGGTGCTTTACTGTCTGACCAGCATCGTCTCCGCAGTTGTTGATTATACGATAGCTCTCGTAGCCCTGCTCCTTTGCTATCTTTCCGGCAGCCTCAAATACCTTGCCGACAAGCTGGCTATTCTCAGCTGTTATCTCGTTTGCACTGGCGATATGGGCCTTTGGTATGATAAGTATGTGCATAGGTGCTATAGGAGCGATGTCCTTGAAAGCGTACACGAATTCGTCCTCGTAAACCTTTGTGCTTGGGATCTCTCCGTCGATTATCTTGCAGAATAAACAGTCCATAGTGATTCTCCTTTTCTGGAATATAGTTACGGGCGGAACGGGCTCCGCCCGGTAAAGACATTATTACTTTATAAGCTCTGAGATGATGCTCTCTGCCTGTGAAAGAGCCTCGTCGATCTTTGTGATGTCGCCTGCTCCTGCCATAGCACTGTCGGGCTTTCCGCCGCCCTTACCGCCTGTTACAGCAGATACGTTTCTGACGATCTGTCCGGCATTTGCCCCCTTCATGACTGCTCCGGGTGTACATACGCAGTAGAATGTACCCTTTTCGCCCATAGTTCCGGCAAAGAGTGCAACGATATCCTCGCCCTTGTCCTTAACGCTGTCGCCCAGCTTTCTGAGTGCGTCCGGAGCTGTCCCGTCAAGTCTTGCAGCTACAAGCTTTACGCCGTTTATCTCCTTTGCATTGTCAAAGAGTGAAGCTGTCTTTGCATTTGCGATCTGCTGAGTAAGGCTCTCGATCTTCTTATCCTTATCCTTGAGCTCAGCTGTAACTGCTGCACACTTTTCAGGGAGCTCTGTTACATTGGCAAGCTTGAGTGCCTTTGCAGATCTTGCAATAGAATCCTTGTAGCCGTTGAGGAGCTCAAGTACGCCAAGACCTGTTACAGCCTCGATACGTCTTACTCCGGCAGCAACGGAGCTCTCGGAAACTATCTTGAAAAGACCTATCTGTGATGTATTGGAGATATGTGTACCTCCGCAGAATTCAACTGACTTATCAGCTGTTACTACTCTTACTGTATTGCCGTACTTCTCGCCGAAAAGTGCCATAGCGCCAAGCTTTCTTGCTTCTTCTATAGGCATTTCCTTCATGGTAACAGGAACTGCGCTCATTATCTCGGCATTTACCTGCTCCTCCACCTTTGCTATCTCCTCGGGAGTCATTGCGCTGAAGTGGTTGAAGTCGAAACGGCAGGCCTTCTCATTGACAAGCTGTCCAGCCTGATGAACGTGATCGCCAAGCACCTGGCGGAGTGCGTACTGGAGCAGATGTGCTGTGGTATGATTTCTCATTATAGACATTCTGCGTTCCTTATCGATCTGAGCAAGAACCTTGTCCCCCATGCGGATGCAGCCCTGCTCAACTGTTGCGATATGGAGGAAATGTCCCTCTGACTTGATCGTATCAGAAACAGATGCGATATTGCCTCCGTTGAGGAGAACACCTGTATCGCCTACCTGTCCGCCGCTCTCAGCGTAGAAAGGTGTCACATCGAGAACGATAACTACATTGTCGCCCTCAACAGCTGTTTCTGTCTCAGCACCGTCTTTATAAATCGCAAGTACCTCGGCTTCTGATACCTCGAAGTCGGTATAGCCTGTGAATATAGTTGCAGGAGCGTCAACACGTATGCTGTTGTCAGCCCATGATGAACCTGCCTTTGCAGCATGGTCAGCCTTTGCTCTTGCTCTCTGTTCCTTTGCAAGCTCTGTGAAGCGGTCACGGTCTACTGTCATGCCCATTTCCTCACACATCTCAACTGTAAGGTCGATCGGGAAGCCATATGTATCTGAAAGCTTGAATGCATCGTCGCCGGAGAGAACTGTCTTGCCCTCTGCTTTAAGTGCATCGGTAAAGCCTGTAAGAAGCTCTGTGCCCTTGTCGATAGTCTTTGCAAAAGCCTCTTCCTCAACGCCGATTATCTTCTTTATGTAATCACGCTTCTCTGCAAGTTCAGGATAAGCATTTGCGTTCTCGTTGATAACTGTGTCGCAAACCTCGCAGAGGAAAGGACGGGTTATGCCTAAGAGTCTGCCGTGACGTGCAGCCCTTCTGAGAAGACGGCGGAGAACATAGCCTCTTCCCTCATTTGAAGGAAGAATACCGTCGCCTACCATGAATGTTGTGCTTCTGATATGGTCAGTAACGACACGGAGAGAAACGTCCTTCTTTGCATCCTTCTTATACTCAACACCTGCTATGGATGAAATGTGCTTCATTATATTCTGTACAGTGTCGACCTCGAAGATATTGTCTACGCCCTGCATAACACAGGCAAGTCTCTCAAGTCCCATACCTGTATCGATGTTCTTGTTCTTCATCTCAGCATAATGGCCTTCGCCGTCGCTGTCGAACTGGCTGAATACCAGGTTCCATATCTCAATAACTCTGTCGCAGTCACTTGCCTGCTCAAAGCTCTCGAAGGGACCGTAAGCCTCTCCACGATCGAAGTGTATCTCAGAGCAGGGACCGCATGGACCTGAGCCGTGCTCCCAGAAGTTGTCCTTCTTGCCCAGACGGATTATCCTGTCGTGAGGGATACCGATATGCTTTTCCCAGATCTGCTCTGCTTCGTCATCACTCTCAAAAATAGTGATCCAGAGCTTCTCAGCAGGGATCTCCAGAGTCTTTGTAAGGAACTCCCATGCCCACTCGATAGCCTGTGTCTTGAAGTAATCACCGAAGGAGAAGTTGCCAAGCATCTCGAAGTATGTGCCGTGACGGGCAGTCTTTCCTACACTTTCGATATCAGGAGTTCTGATACACTTCTGGCAGGTAGTCACTCTCTTGTTTGGAGGAGTAGCCTGTCCGAGGAAAAACTTCTTGAGAGGAGCCATTCCTGAGTTTATAAGAAGGAGGCTCTTGTCTCCCTGTGGTACGAGAGAAGCGCTTGCCATTCTCGTATGATCCTTGCTTTCAAAGAAGGAAAGGTACTTTTCACGAAGATCGTTAAGTCCGGTCCACTGCATAATAGATATATCTCCTTTTAAATAAATATGAACTGAAAAGTGTCAGTACGCAAAAAAAGCCTCGCCGCCATATGGGACGAAGGCTTTCGTGGTACCACCCAAATTCAGAGAAACTGCTGTTTCTCCCTCATTGTCCTTAACGCAGACAAACGCTTCGGTTTTCCGAAGAAGCTCAGGGTAAGCACCCGTTCTGCACGCAAAGGCTCACACCAGCCGCCTTCTCTCTGGAGCGCACGTATGAACAGTCAGTCCCTTCAAAGCCATATACAAATATTATACCACCTTTTGGTGAATTGTCAATGTTTTTTCCTGAATTTCTTCTTTTTCCTTACTGTTTTCCTTGTTTGAAAAATGTGCAGCAACCTTGAGGAAAAGCTTCCTGATACAGATACCGGCATTGATTATGAGTGCCTTCTTACTGTATGTCATATCAAACTCACCGGCATATGAAGCAACTTCACCGTTGAAGCCGCTCTTAAAGCGGTATACGCCGTAGTTTGAATGATTCTCGTCATAGTAATGTGGAACGCCCTGAAAGTCGTATACCTCGCAGCCCGCATCTGCTGCTGCACTTATCATAGTCCACTGCATAAGGTAGTTCGGCATCACCTTTCTCATATGGCAGGTGGATGCACCGTAGACATAGCTGGAAGTTCTGCCATATGTCACATTGATAGCACCTGCAAGAGGCATTCCGCCGCAGTAGGTCATATAGAGCTTTGCATTGTCTCCCATTTCATCAAGGAACTGCTCAAAATACTCTCTTCCTCTTACACAGAAACCATCACGGTCGCCAGTCTCTTTCATAAGTGTGCAGAAATCGTCAAGAGCTTCCTTACCGCAGACTCTGCAATTTACTCCGTGACGCTCTGCAACTCTTATGTTGTAGCGCCATTTCTTGTGGAAGCCAGCAAAGAGTTCCTCCTTTGAGCGTCCGTTGAAGGGAAGTACATAGTTGTTCTTGGACTGGATAAGATTGTCCTCGGAGGTATTCTTAAGACGGAATCCGGCCGCTCTGAGCATTTCCGCATTAACATCGTCTTCCTTTATGGCAGGATCACATTTAAGTATGCAGGCGCCCATATCGTCTGCTTTTTTCTTTATTGAAGCAAGAAGCTCGTCAAGTGTCTCCTGATCTCCGCTGCTGAAGACCGGTCCTCTCGGGCAGTACATGAAGTATGTATTGAGTACGGGAATCTTCTTTGTAAGGATAAGAGCTGCTCCCTTCACCTCATCGTTCTCGTCCTTTACGGCTATGGCATAATGTCCCCATCCGGATTTTACCTCTGCCCATTTAAGTGACTGCATGAATGATCCGGCAGGATGACTGCTCATGAACTCTTCATATTCCTTTGCTGTTCTTTCATTGTTTACATCTATTGTATATCTCATATCCTTTACCTCCGCCATGAGAATTATTTGTCTGTATCTATTGTAACACCACCATTTACAAGGAATCCTCATAAAAATGCAAAAAAAATGAAAAGATAAAGCAAGATATATCGTCATTATTTTAGTGTGACAGAGTAATTGTTAATAAACTGTAAACATAATCGTTTTTTGCTTGAAAGAGTACGCCGGCAATGGTATAATAAAATCAATTTACCGATGATTTTTTACACCCAACGGAGTATTAAATATGTTTACAAACACTTACAAAATGGCTGGTAAGGTCATTCAGATAACCTCAGTTCACGAGAAAGTCCACGATTACTGCAAGGACTATCTCTCAGATGAAAAACCGGATTTTTCTGTCTCTACCAACCAGGCAAATATAGATTTTGAAAGAAAAAAATCTGCCAGAGAAGCTGTTCTGGAAGGCCATGAGGTCGTTAATTACACAAATGAATACCTTGAAGAGCTCGCAGTCTACCGGCAGATCGCCGATAAAATGCCGGATTTCGACACTATCCTCTTCCATGGCTCTGTTATCGCAGTTAACGGTCAGGGCTTCCTGTTCACTGCAAAATCCGGTACTGGCAAATCGACCCATACCAGATTATGGAGGGAATGCTTTGGCGACAGGGCTGTTATGGTCAACGACGACAAGCCCCTACTCAAGGTCACTGACAGCGGCGTTATCGCCTATGGTACGCCATACAACGGCAAACATCGCCTTGGCTGCAATATGTCAGCTCCGGTCAGAGGGATATGTATCCTCACCCGTGCCGAGACAAACAGCATTGCTCCAATAAGCAAAAGTGAGGCCTATACCATGCTGCTCCAGCAGGTCTACAGACCGTCTGACCCTTTGCAAATGAAAAAAACTCTCCAGCTCATAGATAAGCTCGCAGCCACTACCAAGCTCTATAAGCTGGCCTGCAATATGGACATAGAAGCGGCTCAGGTCGCTTACAACGGAATGAAAGGATAATAACTTATGAAGATCAACAGCGGTTTTTTAACTCATAATGACGGAGACAGCAAGCTCCTCGTTTCAACAGGCGAAACTAAATTCTCCGGACTCGTCCGCAGCAATATTACTGCCGGATTCATTATCGAATGCCTTGAAAACGATACAACAGAGGATGAAATAGTTTCCAAAATGCAGAAGAAATGGGACGTTGATGATTCTACAGCAAGGCGTGATGTCCGCAAGATCATTGAAAAGCTCAGAGAGATCGGTGCTATAGATGACTAAGACCACTTACGAGGAATTCCTCGAAAAAAACGGCTCCATGACATACAGCAATAAGGGGACAAGTATGCTGCCTCTGCTGCGTGAAGGAAAGGATCTCTTCACTGTTGCTAAGAAAGGCAGTGGCAGATGCTCAAAGTATGACGTTGTGCTCTACCGCCGTCCGCCTCACAGCTATGTGCTCCACAGAGTTATAAAGGTGCGTAAGAACGACTATGTTATCCTGGGCGACAACTGTCTCAGGAAGGAATACGGAATCACCGACGATGATATCATCGCCGTTATGACAAGCTTTGTTCATAATGGGAAGGAGCACTCGGTCAATGACCTTTCATATAAACTGTACAGCCGTTTCTGGGTAATGGCTGCTCCTTTGAGGATTGCTCTGAAAAAAACAAGATCAAAACTGAGAAAGCTGCTGAAGTCATGAAGAATAATGCGATAAAATGGCTGTTTTCTGTGACTGGCAGAAAAAAATGGGGAATATTCCTCCTTATCATCATACAGGCTCTCCACGGCGCATCCGGTGTACTCTATGCGCTTCTGCTGAGAAATATTGTCGATAACGCTGTGGAGGGAGACCGCAGCGGTTTCTGGTTTTATGTACTGATGGTAGTGCTGCTGGTCATCGCTCAGATAGCTATGCGAGGAGTGATCCGCTACCTTGAAGAATATTCAAAATCCTCTCTGGAAAATCTTTTCAAGCAAAGATTGCTTGGAAACATCCTTCGGAAAGACTATGCAACTGTAAGCGCAGTCCATTCCGGAGAATGGCTGAACCGCCTTACCAACGACTCTGTGGTGGTCGCAAATAACTGCGTGGACATTCTTCCCGGAATAGCCGGCATGATCGTCAAGATGCTGAGTGCAATGGTGATGATGCTTATTCTTGACAAACGGTTCGCCCTCATAATGCTGCCTGCCGGAGTTGTTCTCCTGATCGCCACATACGGTTTCAGGAAGGTCCTGAAAAGACTTCACAAGAACATCCAGGAAAAGGACGGCAAGCTGCGCATCTTCCTCCAGGAAAGACTTGGAAGCATGATGATGATCCGCTCCTTTGCGGCCGAAGAGGATACAAAAGATGAGGCCTGTGGAAAAATGACCGAACACAGAGCCGCAAGAATGAAGCGTATGCGCTTCTCTAACCTGTGTAATATCGGCTTTCAGACCGGTATGCAGGGAATGTACATCGGCGGCGTTATCTACTGCGGATACGGTATCCTCATCGGCTCTATAAGCTACGGTACCCTCACCGCTATGACTCAGCTCATATCACAGATACAGTCTCCGTTTGCCAATATTACCGGCTATCTTCCAAAATTCTACGCTATGACTGCAAGCGCTGAAAGACTGATGGAGATCGAAAAGTTTGTTGACGAAAGCTCCACTGAGCCCATGAGCATAGAGGATATCCTCAGCGAATACAACAGCAGCTTCTCCTCGATTGGTCTCAGAAATGCTGAATTCACATATTACCCTGCAACAGACAGTATCAGTGAGCTTTCCAAGGATAATATGCCTGTTGTACTGAAAAATATCAGCCTCGTCATCCGCAAGGGACAGTATGTTGCTTTCACCGGGCACAGCGGCTGCGGAAAGTCAACTGTACTCAAGCTGCTCATGTGCATATACAAGCTGGATTCCGGCAAGCGTGTCATAACTGATAGAACAGGCTGTTCTGCGGAGCTTTCCCCCGTTTACCACAGGCTTTTCGCCTACGTCCCTCAGGGCAATCAGCTTATGAGCGGCACCATACGTGACGTTATAGCCTTTGCCGACAAGGCTGCAGCCCATGATGAGCAGCGTATTGCAGAAGCACTGAAAATAGCCTGTGCAGATGATTTTATCAGCGAACTCGACAACGGCGTTGACACTCTCCTGGGCGAAAGAGGTACCGGCCTTTCAGAAGGTCAGATGCAGCGTATCGCCGTGGCAAGAGCTGTCTTTTCACGCAGTCCTGTACTGCTTCTCGATGAAGCCACAAGTGCTCTCGACGAGAAAACCGAAAAGAGGATGCTGGAAAATCTGAAAAATATGACAGATAAAACTGTTGTTATCGTTACTCACCGTCCTGCTGCACTTGAGATATGCGACAGGATACTCGAATTTACTGAAAACGGAGTGATCGAAAAAAATGGAAACAAATGAATACAGAAAAAGTGCCTATGATATGCTATATCTCACTGCCTGTACTGTCAACGGCATTACTCCGTCAGTGCAAAGAGCCGTTTCTATAGATACAAAAAAACTGCTGGAGACCTGTGAAAAACACATCCTCACTGCCGCAGCTGCCTACGGACTTGAAGCAGCCGGCATTAAGGACTATGACATGACTCAGGCCAAGGAAAAAGCTGTCAGGAAGAATATCCTCCTTGATGCTCAGAGAAATGCCATACTAAAAAGGCTCGAAAGCGAAAAGATATGGTATATGCCGCTGAAGGGAGCACTTCTGAAAGACTGGTATCCCAAATTAGGTATGCGCCAGATGTCTGACAACGATATACTCTGCGACCCTGAATACAGGGAGCGAATTCGTGACATAATGCTGGAAATGGGCTTCACCATAAGCCATTACGGTGAACTCAACGATGATGCCTACTTCAAGGAGCCGGTGTACAACTACGAGATGCATTTCGATCTCTTCACCTATAACCCGGAAAACATATTCTATAATTACTACAAGGATATAAAAGAAAAACTGATAAAGGACGAAAACAACAGCTACGGCTACCACCTGTCAAATGAGGACTTTTACATATACATGCTCTCCCATGAGCACAAGCATTATTTTTACGGCGGAACAGGTGTAAGGTCACTGCTGGATATATACATTTTCATCAAAAAATTCGGTGATGAGCTTGACTGGGACTATATCGCAGAGCAGCTCAGCATCCTTGATATGACCGATTTTGAAGCAAACTGCCGTGAGCTGGCTGACAAGGTCTTCTCACTGAAAAAGCTGTCCGTGGAGGACAAAAAAGCTCTTGATTATTTTATTTTCTCTGGTACATACGGAAATACATTCAATGTCATTCATAACAGAGTATCCCGTGGACTGAAGAAAAACAAGACCACGAGCAGATATGTGATACAGAGGATATTCCCGCCGATGAGCCATTACAAGAAGTGGTATCCCTGGGCGTATAAGCACAAATGGCTGCTTCCGGCTGCATGGCTGTTCAGACCGCTGAGAGGAGTTACTTTAAGACGGAAAAGGCTTGCCGCCGAGTTAAGATGTCTGCTGAAAAAAGAAAAATAAAACTATGCCGAAAGCGAAAAAAAGGGGGTCACGATCTGAACTCCAACTCTTTTCGCCTTCGGCATATTTTTTTCTATTTACTTTTTTTCTGAAAAGTAGTATAATACTATGGTGAGATCATTATTCGGAGGTCGTTAATATGAGCTTTTCTCCAAAAGAGATCCTTAATTTCGTCGAGGAAAACGACGTTAAGTTTATCAGACTGACTTTCTGCGATATGACAGGAAGCCTTAAAAATCTCGCTATTATGCCAAATGAACTGCCAAGAGCGTTTGAATACGGTATCCCATTCGATGCATCATGCATACATGAGGGCTGTTCTGATCTGCTGCTGGTGCCGGATATCTCTACCCTTTCAGTTCTCCCCTGGAGACCTAAATCCGGACGAGTTGTACGTTTCTTCTGCTCACTGAAGAATATGGACGGAACTGATTATCCCGGTGATATGCGTACCGAGCTAACCAGCTTCATAAACTCCCTGAGACTTGACGGGTACTCCTGCGAAATGGGTACAAAATGCGAATTCTATCTCTTTGAGCTGGACGAGCACGGCGAACCAACAAAGATCCCTCACGATAAGGGCAGCTACATGGACGTTGCTCCGCTGGACAAATGTGAGAACCCAAGGCGTGAGATATGCCTTTCCCTTGAGG
>JAAYBK010000169.1 GCA_012718885.1 Ruminococcus sp.
CAACCTCGATCTCAATGACAGTGTTTGGTGTTCCGTAATAAGACTTGGACAGAGTGAACTCGCAGTTGAAATCAGAGATACCAGCTGCTTCAAGTCTGGTCTTATACTGTGATACAGTGCAGCCGTTGAAGTCAGGTATAAGTGCAGATTCCTTGCCCTTACTGATCTTGACCTTGATAACTGTTCCGGCAGATACCATAGTACCCGGTTCGATATCCTGCTCAAAGATCATATCACTGTCATAGCCGTCATTGTACTCATATGTTGGATCAAGCACGAAAAAGTCTGCCCATTTGTCCTTGACATTCTCATAGAACTTACCGGTCAGCTTAGGCACCTCTGTATCCTTAGGGCCGGTCGCTTCTGCGGAAGGATCAGTAGTTCCTGAGATCACGTTATCGCTGGCGCTGGTGGTCTTTGACGAACGTGATTTTGAATTGTCACCCTTATCAAAGCCGATGATGTTTATTACAACAACAGCGATTATCATAAGGATGGCCAGAAGGAGTATCGCAATAATTATCGGTACTTTTATCCTGTCAACGTTATTTATCTTTTCATAGCGGTACTCATCGTATTCCTCTGCCTGACGCTGTGGATAGACCTGCGGTGGAGGCGGAGCATATACCTGCTGGCGCATCTGCGGCTGAGGCTGCTGATAAGCCGGCTGCTGATAGCCTGACGGAGCCCTCTTTGTAGGCTGCTCCTCATATTCCGGGCGGCTCTGTACAGCCGGCTTGACCGGTGCAGGCTGCTCGAAAAGTCTTGTTACCAGCTCAGTTATGGTCTGGATACGGTCTCTGCCGGAGAGGTTCATGCCGTCCATTATAGCACGGGAAACATGAGCAGGGATACGTGAATTCAGCAGTGCAGGCTCGTGAAGGTCATCATGCTTGAGACGGTTTGTGGAATCATCCGGCATACAGCCTGTGAGTGCTCTGTATATAAGAGCACAGACTCCATATACATCAGTCCATGACCCCTGACGACTGCTGCTGCTTGCAGAATACTGCTCAGGAGCTGCATAGCCCTTGAAAAGCTCATACTCAAGTCCGGCATTGGCTGTTCTTACAGCTGAAACACAGAAACCTGAGAGCCTGAGTTCACCCTTATCGGTGATATATACCGTATCCGGGCTGATAGCCCTATGGATTATACCTGCATTATGAAGACGTCCGATAGTTGTGAAGAGAGGCGGGAAAAGCTTTGATACCTGCTCCCAACTCAGTTCACCGGCGTTCTCCTTGAGGTAGTCCAGCATTTTTTCGCCTTCGATATGCTCAAAGACTGTATAGGTAGTATTATTTTCAGCGAACATATCCAGAACAGGATTGATATTTGAATCGTTCCTCATCCTCGCAAGGGACTTGTTCAGTTCTGTATATTCAGCCATAAATGCCTTGTACTTGGCAAGATCATTGTAGTTGACGCTGATGGTCGCTTTGTTCTTAACACGGGTGCAGAGATTTATAGGCATATACTCCCTCAGCATGATCCTGCATCCTGTAGAAATATCATGGCCTGCATAAGTTGCGCCCTCGCCGTTGTATTCGAGAAGAATACCGACAAGATATCTGTCGTGGAGTATCGTACCCGGGGTTATATACATGGGGTTATGCGGCTTGCTGTTATCATATCCGCAATGCGGACATATGCTGAGTTCAGAATCATACTTTTCCATGCACTTGTAACAATATTTACGTTCTCCCAAAGCAGCTCCTCCTTAATTCATTGTATTAATGCACAAAATAGGCATCATATCTATTCTAACAGGATTTCATCCAAATGTCAACTGTTTCCCCCTCGTTTATACGGATTCGTAGGAATTTGTATTAATTTTGTAATAATTTGCATTTAGTATATTTTCCGATCTATGTGCTATATTTATCAGACAATAAGCCAATATACCGCATGATCCGATAACTATTGCAGCAAAAAGGGACTGCAAAAGCAGTCCCTTTAAATTATTACTTGAAGTAAGCAACGCCGCTCTCGAAGATCTTCTGATCCTTGTTTCCGGGAACGTTCTTGCCGATAAATCCGCCGAGACGCTCAGAGTGTCCCATCTTACCGAGAACTCTTCCGTCGGGAGAAGTGATTCCCTCGATAGCCTCAACAGAGGTATTCGGATTGTATCTGATATCCATTGTAGGATTACCGTCAAGATCAACGTACTGTGTAGCGATCTGACCGTTCTTAGCCAGCTGCTGGATAAGACTTGCAGGAGCTGTAAAGCGTCCCTCACCGTGGGATATCGGTATAGCGTGGATATCGCCTACCTCGCAGCCGTAGAGCCACGGGCTCTTGTTGGAAGCGATACGTGTATTAACCATCATGCTCTGGTGTCTTGCAATAGTGTTGAAAGTAAGTGTAGGAGAATCGTCCTTCATGTCAACTATCTCGCCGAATGGTACAAGACCGAGCTTGATAAGTGCCTGGAAGCCGTTGCAGATACCGAGCATAAGTCCGTCACGCTTCTGAAGAAGCTCATGAACAGCGTCCTTGATCCTCGGATTGCGGAAGAAAGCTGTGATGAACTTACCGCTTCCCTCAGGCTCGTCACCGCCGGAGAATCCTCCTGGGATCATAATGATCTGTGACTGGCGGATTGCTCTCTCGAAGTACTTAACGCTCTCCTCGATATCGGATGCGGAGAGATTGCGGATAACGACTGTTTCAGTCTTAGCACCCGCTCTGCGGAAGGCTCTCTCTGTATCGTATTCGCAGTTTGTTCCAGGGAATACAGGGATAAGAACCTTAGGCTGTGCAACAGATGTATTTGCCTTGAGCTGCATCCTCTCAGCGAAGGAATAAGTCTCAGGTGTAGCGTCTGTAGTCTTTATGCGGCACGGGAATACAGGCTCAAGCTTGCCCTCCCATGCTCTCTGGAGGTTGTCCAGACCGATAGTGTAATCGATATTTCTGATCTTGTACTCGTCGATAGTCTTACCGATAACATCCTCGCCGTCCCTGCCCTCACCGCTGAGCTCGATAACGAATCCGCCGTAGCAAGGCTTATAAAGCTTCTCGCCGGAAACTCTTGTTGTGAACTCGAAGCCAATCTTGTTACCAAAGCACATCTTTGCGATACCCTCAGCAGCTCCGCCGTAGCCCAGTGTCCATATAGCGCTTACTCTGTCCTCAGCTATCATAGCCTCGACCTTCTCAAAGCACTCTCTGATGCTGTCCCATACAGGGAG
>JAAYBK010000170.1 GCA_012718885.1 Ruminococcus sp.
AAGGCAGATGCTCTCCCAGCTGAGCTAAACCCCCACTATTTTCTTTTGTCATCAGTTCTGTGCCCTGACGACTTATATATTATACCACGGTATTATTAATTTGTCAATAGCTTTTTTTGATTTTTTTCAAAAAAATTTAATTCCAGTTAGAGCGTTAAAACTATATGGATTTCAGATGGATAGTAATATGAAAGTTTTAGTCCATACCATTAGCAACAATAGAAAAGCCATAGCATTTTTTGACTCTACATCAGAAATACTATGGCTTAAATTTCTATATCAGTGCTGCACTTTCAACAGACTCTATTGCTATTATTCTTCTGAATTAACTGATGAAATAACTTCTGCAAGAAGATTTGCTGGAAGCTGTTCATATCTAAGGAAGTCAAATGTAAAGCTACCAAGGCCTCTTGTAGTCTGACGGAGATACATAGCAAAATCGTGCATTTCCCTGACTGGTACTTCAGCCTGAATAAGTGTAACACCGTGCGATACAGGTTCCATGCCAAGAACTCTGCCTCGGCGCTTGTTGAGCTCACCCATGATATCTCCTGTGTTATCGTCAGGTGCAGTAACCTTTAACTCACCTATCGGTTCAAGCATTACCGGATCAGCCTGACGGAGACCTTCTTTATAAGCTATAGAAGCTGCTGTTTTGAATGCCATTTCTGACGAGTCAACAGGATGGTAAGAACCGTCCACAAGTATCGCCTTAAGTCCGACAACAGGACAGCCGGCAAGTACGCCCTTCTTTACAGAGTCCTCAAGTCCCTTCTGTACAGCTGGGAAGTAGTTCTTAGGTACAGCACCGCCGAATACCTTTTCTTCAAAAACAAGTGTATCGCTTACACAAGGCTCAAATTCAATCCAAACATGGCCATACTGACCGTGTCCGCCGGACTGTTTCTTGTGCTTGCCTTCCACTTTGACTTTTTTACGGATAGTTTCCTTATAAGCTATCTTAGGCACTGTCAGATTGATCTCAACGCCAAATTTGCTCTTGAGCTTTGCAGCAGCAACTTCGATATGCTGTTCGCCGAGGCCACTGAGGATTTGCTCCTTAGTGCTGTCATCCTGCGTATATGTGAGAGTGGGATCCTCTTCGATAAGTCTCTGTATGGATGTGGATATCTTTGCTTCATCGCCCTGAGTCTTAGCCTTAACTGTCATTGAATAGCAAGGCTTCGGGAATTCCATAGCTCCGAAATGTACTATTCTGGAGGAGTCAGAAAGTGTATCGCCAGTATTTGCAGTGATCTTTGATGCTACTACGATATCGCCTGCATAAGCGCAGCTAACTTCAGTCTGCTTCTTGCCGCAGAGCGAATAGAGTTTGCCGATCTTTTCTGTAGCACCAGTTGCTGAGTTTATAACATCACTGTTAGATGTAAGCTTACCGGACATAACACGTATCATCGACATTTTTCCAACAAACGGATCAGCGATCGTCTTGAAGACAAATGCTGATAGCGGGGAATCCTTGTCGCAGGCTACTTCTACAATATCCTTTGCCGGAGTATATGCCTCAGCAGGATAAACCTCGTTAGGAGCAGGAAGAAGAAGTTCTATCTCCTTCAGGAGCATATCGATACCAGAAAGATCAGCAGCGGAAGTGCATACAACTGGTGTGATGATTCCCCTGTTCATACCCTCGTGGATACCGTCAATAAGTTCCTTCTGAGTAAATGCTTCGCCCTCGAAGAATTTCTCCATGAGCTCATCTGAGGTCTCTGCAACGGCTTCTGAAACGGCTGCTACAAGTCCATCGATACGGTACTCAAACTTCTCTGATATCTCAGCTGTGGGCATCTCTGTTTCAACCGGATTGCCCTTGCCGTCATATTTATATGCTTTCATTTCAATGAGGTTTACATATTCAACTATTGAACCGTTGCTGATTACAGGAACAACCACAGGGCAAACTGTAGGTCCGAAAACAGTTTTGAGTTCAGTAAGGACATTGAAGAAATTAGCGTCCTTGTCATCGATCTTAGTTACGACAAACATTTTAGACTTGCCCTGCTTTACAGCTTCATCGTAAGCCTTTCTTGCTCCGACTTTTACACCGGATTTAGCAGATACAGTTATCATAACTGTGTCCGCTGCACGGATTCCTTCTATCATTTCAGCTGCGAAGTCAAACAGTCCTGGTGTATCAAGCAGGTTGATCTTGAAGTCATTATATTCAAAGGATGCAAGAGAAGTACCGATTGAGATCTTTCTCTTTATTTCCTCGGGATCATAATCACAGATTGTTGTTCCGTCAACAGTTTTACCGAGTCTATCTGAAGCGCCGGCTTTGAACAGTAGTGCTTCTGCGAGTGAAGTCTTACCGGAACCGTTATGTCCGGCAAATGCAATGTTTTTGACTTTGTTGACATCATATTCTTTCATGGTGGTTTACTCCTCTGGATTCAATTTATATACAGTTTTATATACTGCATATAACAATTATATACGATATTTAATTAAATTGCAATACTCAATCAAATAATTCTACATTTTATATTATCAACTCACACAACTATTGTCAATTATGCACAAAGCTAAGAGGCCTTTTGATACTTTTTGCTTTGATTTTTCCTAATAGTCCGAGCATAAGCAGATATGACATCCCCCATAAAGCAACAAAGCAAATAATTTGAACAAAATAATTTTTATCATCCCTGATATGTATAAATACCTCCCAGAAATTCATTGTCAGGAATGAATAAACCGCTGGAATTATGATATTACCGAATAATCTCGGTTTCATTCCTGTTGTTCTCGCAAGGCGTATGAACCGACTGGTATTTCCGATGATATTGCTCGAATAGTAAGATATGACTATTCCATTGAATCCTATCATCGGAACAAATATAAGAACAGCCGATATTCTTACAGCATATTCAGCAAAGTAATTCAGAGACGAAAACGCTTGCTGACCAGTTCCCTTTATCAGCGCTTCGAGCACTATCTCCATATATATAAATGGTATTATCGGAGCGGTCTGGGTTATTATTGTTCCGGCGAGAGCTCCTCCTCCGAGCATTTCGCCGATATAGTGTCCGAATCGAATAAGAACGGCTGATATGAATATTGCAAATATCAGTGTGTATTTGGTTATCCGTTCTGTTAGTTCCACTATACGCTTTCTATTGCCGGAAGCTGAGGCTCTTGCGGATTCACTTACAATTATTCCTGAAATTGAGCAGAGTATTACTGAGGGAAAAAACAAGGCAGGTATGACTATAGCTTCAAAAATACCAAAGTCACTTAGCGCCTGACTGACTGTATTACCGTTTTGCCTAAGGCATATGGGGATCAGAGCGTCATTTGTGCTGCTCAGCGCAGCTGTAAGTATCCCCCCTCCCATTATTGGGAAAGCTGTTGTGATATACTTCCTGAAATTTATCGAGCATTTATTACGCTTTTTCTTTTTAGACATGATATATGCAGAGCCAAGGAATAACAGCAGAAAAATATTTCCGGTAATTATCCCTCTCATCATTATTTCGCAGATCATGTGCTCAGTGTGCGAATTCTGCTCCAGAGCTGAAAGAACGATCACTCCGGAGCGTATGACGAATTCACCGATATCCCCTGCCACATTAATCGCCGGCTTTCTTACAGCATTGAAATATCCTTTGAAACAGGATGATACAGCTCCTGCTATCAGCGCAATAGGCATAGCTCTTATCATATCAGCCATGTCAGCGCCGCTGAAGAAGCTTTTGCATATCTTGTCAGAAAATAATATGATAAATGCAGATACACCTAAACTTAACATCAGACAGAGTTTTATGCCGTATACCAGTACCTTTTCAGGCGAGCCTTCTTTTTTCCCAAGTTCTTCAGAGATGAGTCTACTTGTGCAAAGGTATGCGTTCCCATTTGAAATAATACCGGCAAATCCGATGAATGATCCGGTCAGTGTAAGTATTCCTGTCGCTTCAGCACCAAGCCTCTTAGCAATGAATGAATTTAAAAAAAGTGATGCTGTATCAAGAAATAGCTGCATCGCTGTAAGGAGCAGCGTATCACGTATTATTCTGCTTTTTATCCGCACGATTTTCTCCCCTTTCTCATATTGAATAATATGAGGAAGAATGTCGTAAAATGCCAAAGGCGGATGCTCAGCATCCGCCTTTGAATCATTTTTTCAGAAGTCTTTGCAGCATTACTGAACGGCAATCCTTTTCAAGCTTGTCGTCCAATTGCTTGAGAGTGATATTTTCACCGCTGCTGCGGCTCAGACAGTATCCTATCATGTAGTCGGTTATCTCCGGATTCTTTGAAAGGCAAGGGCCGTGAAGATAAGTTGCGATAACATTTTTTTCGCAGTATCCCTCAGCTTCACTTTTGGAGCAGTTTCCGTTGCCGTAGAGTACCTTTCCGAACGGAGTTTTGACTCCCTGAGTCTGACCGCCGTGGTTTTCAAACCCTACCACTTCTACAGGAGTTCCAGTGATATTTGTCTTTATTACGATATTTCCTATACAGCGCTTTCTGCGGCTGTTCGGGGCAACTGTATAGTAATCAAACAAGCCGAGTCCAGGAATATCATTGCCGTCTGCATCACGGTAATACTTACCCATGAGCTGATAGCCGCCGCATATCAGGAACAGAAATGTTCCTGCTTTATATGCCTTAGCTATTCCCTCTCTGCATTTAAGGAGATCTGCTGAGATGTGCTGCTGTTCAAGATCAGCGCCGCCGCCTATATATATAAGATCATATGCAGAGAAATCAGGCATAGGAGAATCAATTGAATATTTATCAACGATACACTCTATCCCACGCATTTTGCAGCGGTATGAGAATACTTCCATATTTCCGCTGTCTCCGTACAGGTCAAGCATATCAGCATACATATGAAGGATCTTTATCGTACTCATTCTGTCTTTCCTCCGTTTCTGCTGATATAGCGTTTAAGCGCAGCCCTTGTAGGCTGAACTGCGGTATAATTTGCGATAACAAATTTCCTTCCAGGAGTTTTTGCGAGTTCCTCTACGGCCTTGTCAAGATCTGGACGCACAAAGATATTTGCCTGGTCATAGCCTGAGCACTTTATTCTTACGGCTATATCATATGCTCTTGTACCGGATGTCACTACTCTTGTTACACGTTCAAATATACTGAAATTGATATCCCATATCCAGGAAACGTCAAGGCCGTCAGCAACATTGTCGTTCAGAACAAACAGAAGCTCCTTTTCACCTTTCATCTCATTCATTACACGTAGTGTCATATTGGCTCCTACAGGATTTTTGGCAAGGTTAAGGGTAGTCTTGCGGTCACCCAGCATAAAACTCTCCATACGGCCATTTTTGACAGTATAGGATGATATTACGCTGTCGACAATATCCTGCCTGATATTATAGAGCTTAGCAGCACCTGCAACAGCTGTCATATTATAAACATTGTATATACTGTTTAGCTTTGGTGAGTAGGTATGGCCGTCAGCAGTGAACACAGGCTTATCGAGATCTATTCTGCTTGCAGTGATATACGGCTCGTAATTGCCGAATCTGCATTTCGGGCAGTGGAACTTTCCTATATGAGAATACTGATAGTAGTCATATGTAAGAGTTTCACCGCAGAACGGGCAGAATCTTCCCTCTGAAGCCTCAAAGACGGTATTCGTTGCATAGGCATACGGTTCAGCATGGAAGTATTTTATATTCTTGTTGTCCGGATTTGCTCTTCCGAGGCGTGCGGTATTAGGGTCATCTCCGTTGAGGAGCAGGTTGCCCTTGAATGTCTTGCAGAAACCATTTATCTTCTGGATAAGTGTTTCCATTTCACCGTTTCTGTCAAGCTGGTCACGGAAAAAGTCAAGTACGATCAGTGTATCCAGTTTCAGCTGTGAGTACACAACTGGAACGTGTGATTCATCGGTTTCAAGAATAAGGTAATCCGCCTTGACTCTTCCCTTCATGTCACAGTGCCTGAGCAGAAGTGAACAGATACCAGTATCCAGGTTGTTTCCCTCACGGTTTGTTATAATCTTCTTTCCGCTACGTTCAAAAAGCTGGGCGATACAGTTGGTAACGGATGTTTTTCCGTTCGTACCTGTGACAGCTATTATCGGACAATCCACCTTGAACATGGAAACAGCCTTATGACGGGAAATATGCCAGAGAACTATTCCCGGCAGATTTCCTGCATTTCGCTTCATCAGATGAAGCATTTTAACTATTATTTTTCCTATAAGAATCTGTAGTCTTTTCAATTTTATCCTCCGGATATAATGTATTATTGTAGGCAGTAAAAGCTTCAGTTTTCATTGTAGCTTACCTTGCCGTCATCACCAAAGCTGATATAGCCTTTTCCCTTTGCCTGACGTATACCCAGTGCAAGCGATGTCTCAAGGGCAGGAGTGATCCTTGTAAAGCCGAAAAGATGAGCAGTTTCACGGAGCAGGTCTTCTCTCTGCATTGCTATCTGGCGGGACATTATCAGCTTTATTCCATGAGCAAGCTCCTCGGGCGGGATATCAGATGCATCACGGCGTTCATTCTCTCCGGTGATAGCTCTGCATTTCTCATAGTTCTCAGGATCCTGCTCGCTCAGCCATACAAATTCAGTCTCACCGACTGAGGTAAGCTTTGCGCCTGATTTTTCCAGTGCTGAGTCAAATGTCTTTTTCATTGTAGTTCCGGGTCTCGTGATGCCCCAGCAGGCAAATACTTTTTTCGACAGAAGTGTGCGGCTGACAGGAGCTTCTGCTTTAAGAACATCGTTTATGCACTTGACGATCTTGCCGGCATTTGCCTCAGTGAAAGCCTCAGAAGTACCAGTCTCCTTGACCTTAAACGGTGTATAGGTATCGCACATATCACTGAGCTGTTTTTCCTCTTCCTTCTCGAAAACCATCTCCTGCTTAGGCTTGGGTGGTTCTGCTGATGGCCTTTCAGGAGTACTATACTTTGCAACTGCTTTCTCGATCTCGCTCTTTATCTTTTCAAGAACTCTGTCCTTATTGTCCAGCCAGTCAAGTATATATACGCTCATAACGTTCCAGCCAAGGCCTCTGAGTACAGCAGGCTGTGAAAGTGTTCTGTCGCTTGCTGTACCGTTCTGGAAGTGAGAGAGACTTCCACAATTTATACCCATTATATAGGTATCCGGGTTATCAGGATTGCATACAGCAACATCGATCTTATAATCCGAGCAGCCAACATTGGTCTTGCAGGTATAGCCAAGCTTATTCAGCTCTGCCGCAACGACCTGTTCAAAGCCGTTGTTTGACGTCTGTGAGCCACTACGTACAGCAAGAGCACTCCTTCCCTTTGCTGCAAATTCAAGGAATCCCTTGAGACCCTCAACGCCGTCTGAACGTGTTCTCGAAAGGTCGATCTGGTCAGGTGTGATAACTGAGAATACCATCATCTTAACCTTTGATCTTGAGATAGCAACGTTAAGTCTTCTCCAGCCGCCGTCCCTGTTGAGAGGGCCAAAATTCATTGATACCTTGCCTTCCTTGTCAGGACCGTATCCGATAGAGAACATAATAACGTCACGCTCATCACCCTGAACATTTTCCAGGTTCTTGATAAGAATAGGCTCATACATCTCATTTGCCCATTCTTCAAGTTTCGGATCTTGTCGGAATGCATCCATGAGCATATCATCAATGAGGTTCTGCTGCGGCATACTGAATGTAACGACACCGATACTGAGTTTTCTCAGCTCAGGGTCAGCCAGGCGGCGGCAGATCTCTTCAACAATTGCCTTTGCCTCAGCTTTGTTCTGTTTGGTAGAACCCTTATCGTAGTAGCCCTCAACGTGTACCCAGCTTACCTCTGAAACCTGATCGTCAGGCGACGGGAAGGTAAACAACTTGTTATCATAATACTTCGCATTGCTGTATGCAATAAGACTCTCATGCTTTGAGCGGTAGTGCCACAACAAATGCTTCTGAGGCATTGAGAGCGCAAGGCAGTCATCCAGTACGCTTTCAAGATCCTCTTTCTCATAGTTTTCTTCGTCCACCTGATTTGAGGAGAAGAAGCTCGTAGGCGGAAGCTGTTTCGGGTCACCGACAACAATAACATTTTCTCCTCGTGCAATAGCACCGACAGCCTCACAGGTCGGGAGCTGCGAAGCTTCATCAAAAATTACAAGGTCAAATTTAGGATAAGAGGGATCGATATACTGTGCGACGGATATCGGGCTCATAAGCATAACGGGGCACATTCTCCGGAGCAGATTCGGGATGCTGTCAAAAAGCTTACGTATCGACATCATTCTTCCATTGCTCTTTATGGCCTTCTGAAGTATTCCTATCTCTGAGCTGCCGGCGGCTGAACCTGCGGCAGGGATCTTTGCTGAAAGTTCAGCAACAAGCTCCTGCATCGAAAGTGTAGTAAAGCTGTCCTGAGCTTCGCCGAGACGTCTTACAGTATCCTCGAAGAGAGCACCCTGGAAGCCGGACAGGATAGTGCTTCTTGATATTACACTTGTTACCATTGCCTTGCTTATATCACAGTCATATGCGGCTACCAATTGCTCACTTGGAACTGTTCCGTCGAGGTAGGCTTCTGCAACGTTATCTATGCCGTATTCATTAAGTTTTCCGCAGATATTGACAATACCGCTCCATTCCTTAAGCTGAGGAAGTGCTCTTGTAACAGCATCGGCCTTATCAGAAGCAAATGAACACCATTCATCGCCGGCATAAAGCTTGTCGGGGATAACAGCAAAATCATTCTGCAATTCTTCTGTACACTTATCCAGTGCGGAATAATCAGCGATAAGTCTGTCCGAGATATCTTTATTATCAAGCTTCCTTGCCGGATCGCCGAATCTCTCGCAAAGAGAATCGATGAACTTCAGCTTCTGTTCCCCACTGAGAGGCGAAGCGTATATTTTTTCACGTAGTGACTGCGAAAGCTCTGATGAAGTCGCCAATACGTTCCAGTCGGTATCCTCACCAAGCCATAAAGGCGTAAACAATCCAGTCGCTTCTGCCGGAGCTTCTTTTATTGAGCGGCTGAGCTCGCCAAGACGATTCAGCTTCTCGTAGTGTCCTACGATATTCTGTTTTGTTACAGTACCGGATGATTTAGCATGTGCAGCAAGTTCATTCACAAGCTTTTTACTCTTGAAGAATTTTGACATGAACCATTTACTTTGTGCTGTTTTCCAGTTGACGAGAGCGCCATTGCTGTCGAAAGCAAGTACAGAATTCTCAAATTTATCCAGAACCTCTGTCTTAAGGCTTGCAAGCTCTTTTCCGTTTTCAAGGAGCTCAGCAGCCTTTGCCTTATGGAGCTCCCAGTTATTGCCCGAAAGGATACCGCTGAGGATATAACCTTCCCCGGCAGCATCAGAAATGATATCAGCTACAACCTTGCATTGCTGGTAATCCAGAGGAGTTCCCCCGCACATTGCAGAAAGCTGGGATGTATCCTTTTCTGCTGCTTCAAGGCAGATTTTTAGTTCTGATAGCTTTGCCTCAAATTTTCCCCTTGTTTCAGGAGCACATGAGCTGATGCGGCATATATTCAGCGGAGTAGCAGTCACATCACCGAATTCCTTTCCGGCTGCCGCAAGGCTTTCAAGGGTTTCACGCCACATTGTATATGAGCTTTCGCTCATTGAATCAAGCTGCTCGCTTGTGAAACTGAACTTTCCGCCAGCTTCGGAATTGTTTTCATATCTTACAGCTGCGTCATAAAGTGAACAGCCAAAATTTCGCTTTTTATGGATCTCTTCCATTGTCTGGTCAAGCTCCTGACGCATGGCATATATCTTTTCGGCCTGAGCCTTATATTCCTGTGGGTGCTTTACCTTACCAACGTTAAGCGTATCTTCGAGCTGCTTAAGCACAGCTCTTTTCTGAGCCTTATTTGAGTGGAGTTCAAGACGGAATGGTCCTAATCCGACCTTGTTTAGTCTCTTTTCAACAACTGACAGAGCTGCCATTTTTTCAGCAACGAAGAGAACAGATTTACCTTGGTACAAGACGCTTGCTATCATATTTGTTATGGTCTGTGATTTACCGCTTCCCGGAGGGCCGTGCAGAACAAAGCTCTTTCCTTGTGAAGCTGCATATACCGCAGCAAGCTGTGAGGAATCTGCGCTGAGCGGGACTGTAAGGTCAGACGGCTTTACCTTGGCATCAAGATCAAGCGGAGATATATACAGATCATCTCCTGCCCATTCAGTTTTGCCGGAGATAAGACTTGCGACCACCTTATTTTTCGCCAGTTCGTCTGCACGGTTGCGGATATCATTCCACATAATGAAACGCGTGAAGGAGAACTGACCGATGAAGGCGTATTCCTCAATATCCCAGCGATCTTTTGCCATAATTCCCTGACGGATAGTGCTGAAAATCAGCTTGAGATTAACGCCGTCCTCATCTTCAGGCACAGGATCAAGTCCCTTAATATCAATACCAAAGAACTGTCTTAGCATTTCAAGCATAGTGATATTGACCTGTGTGTCTTCATCACGGATACGGATCGTATAGGATTTTTCCTGTACCTTGCGGACAATATCTATAGGTACGAGCACCAGCGGAGCATACCTGGCCTTATCACTTTTATCGGTCTCAAACCAACGCAGGAATCCAAGTGCCAGATAGATAGTGTTAGCACCGTTTTCCTCCATGCTGACCTTTGCCTGTCTGTGGAGCTTCTTCATAAGCTTTTCAAGATCGCTGTCCTTAAGGAAAGTGCGGAGGCGCTTGCTTTTGAACTCAGATTCAGAAACCGAAGTGATAAGATCCTTTGCGTTTTCTATCTCATAGATCTTGCTGTCAGATATTTCAAGCGTCATATCATTAGGCATGGGCATTACCTTGAACTCTTCTCCCTTTGACATTTCGTCTTCAAGCATCCCAAGATCGCTGGTCATAAGCTGTACGCTCATGGACGTTGGACGGAAGTTGAGCAGGCTGTTCCTTAGGCTCAGGTCAAGCAGCTTTCTCTCCCAGATCACCTGCTTTGTAACTTCTCTTTCTTCAGCCTGCGGAGAAATATCGCCTATTATTTCCAATTCGCTTGGCGCAGAGGCTATATCTGATTTTTTTCGCTCACCGTAGTCTACAGCTTTGAAGGAACCGTTTTCTGATAATCTTGACGGCATGGGGCGTATTCCGCTGGAACGGGTACGCTCGATATCTATTGCAAACACGAAGTCTGCCGGATCACCGAGATGTTCGGCAGCGTGCTTTTCGGCGGTGTTGAATTCAACATTTTTCCCTGCAACAAAATCTGTACATTCGATCACGCTCATTGCATCAATACCGTGAGCTATACGCTTAGTTATAGCAGCACAGTCGAATTGCAGACAATCCGGGAATGTTTCGTTTTCAAGCCAGCATCCTGCAAAGGCGTGGCCGTTTATAATAACGAGCAGAGGATTCAGCCCGACTGATTCCATACATGAGCAGTACAACACAGAAAGATCAATACAAGTACCAGATTTGCCTTCAAGAACTGCGTCAGGAGTTCTGATGCGCTGCGCCTCTTCAAAGCTTGCCGGAGGCATGGTATATGCGATATTCTGTTCTTGCAAGGCTGCATATATGGCTCCGATCTGCTGCTTTACAATATTTGGATTGCGAGTCTGATATCCGGTGAATGAAGGAGAACCTGTCCATTTCTGGAGGTAGAGGCTTGCTGCGGAAATAACCTCCTGTACCTTCGGATGATTCGGAGTTATGAAAGCAGCTGCCGTTTCAGGCATAAAAAGAACGCCTGTCCATTGATCGTATGCAAGAAGCTCTATATTCATAGTCTGGGCAGAAATCACTTCCTCCCCTTTTTTCGCTTCTACGATCACATTTCCCACTATTTTCTCTGTAAGACTGAACAGGTATTCAGGTTTCAGAACTATATTGATAGGCGAGATATCCACCGGCTGATCTGGCTTCAGTATTACAGGAGCTGATTCAAATTTTACAGCGAAATCCGGTTCGCAGGTTATTCTGATCCTGACATCTGATATGTCGTTATCAGTCGTATTGGTAAGAACGATATTTCGGAATACAGGAACATAATTCTGCTGCATAGCGAAATTGATCTTTGCTGTGATATTGCCACTTATTCTGATCTTTTCATCCATGGGATACTCCTTCCTGCCTTATGGCTGAACGTACTTATACATAATATATAATACCACACTTTATCATATTTTACAATATTTTTCATAAAAAAATACGGTACCATATAAGATACCGTATTCATATCACTTATTTTTTTTTACGATTATTCCTCCGGTCTTGAAGATGCTTTCCTCAGGGATAACACCACGGACGCAGCTTGTAGGATAAATATTTGAATTGCGGCCGATGATAGTGCCTGGATTGAGAACACTATTGCAACCAACTTCAACAAAGTCTCCCAGCATTGCGCCTATCTTTTTTATACCGGTTTCAAGCTGCTCATCAGTTGACTTTATAACAACGTTCGTCTTATCGGATTTGACGTTGGATGTTATTGAACCTGCACCCATATGCGACTTGTATCCGAGAATACTATCACCGACGTAGTTATAGTGCGGAGTCTGCACATTATCAAATAAAATTACGTTTTTGAGTTCAACAGAGTTGCCTACAACACAATTTGAGCCGACAAGTGCGCTCCCTCTTATAAATGCACAGTGACGGACTTCGGAATTTGCGCCAATTATACAGGGAG
>JAAYBK010000171.1 GCA_012718885.1 Ruminococcus sp.
ACGATAACGATAGCGTCTGAATTTTCACTCATGCCGATAGCAGCTCTGTGGCGTGAGCCGAGCCTTTTGTTGATCTGCTCATCCTTCTGCGGCTTTGGCAGGAAGCAGGCGGCTGCAAGTATGATACCGTCACGCATGATGACAGCTCCGTCATGAAGCGGTGTTTTCGGGTAGAAAATATTGCCGAAGACCTCCTTGCTGGGGGTGGCATTGAGAATGGTGCCGGTCTCTATCTGTTCGCCGAGACGAACCTCACGTTCAACGACGATGAGGGCGCCTGTACAGGTAGCCGAAAGCTCTACGCAGGAATCGCAAATGGCTTCAATAGCCGGCTCCCAGAGCTTTGTGATCTCGTCGGTATTCTGACCGAGGCCGAGGAACCTTACGCCGAACTTGGTGCGGCCGGCTTTTTCAAGGGCACGGCGCAGTTCCGGCTGGAAGAGGATTATCATGGCGATGAGGCCGATATCAAGGGTCTGCTTGAGTATATAGGTTATGGTTTTGAGCTGGAGGAAGCTGCTTATGAAATATCCTGCAATGAGGAAGAGGATACCTTTTACAAGCTGACCGGCTCTTGTTTCACGTATCAGCTTGAGCAGCATATAGACTATGTATGCGAGGATCGCAACATCTATCACATCAGTAAATTCAAGTGTAGAAATAATACTCAGAAAAGCGTCTTTAATGTCTTTAAGGGACATCCGTTCACATCCTTTCGGTGTGGGGGCTATATATGTATGGGGACCGTGTCCCCATCCTGACTGCACACTTATACATAATATTATTGTACCACATTTTCAGATAATTTCAATAGTTTTTTTGATATTTTTCCGAATCCAGCACATATTTAATTGAATTAGCAAGAGCGTCAGCGTCGTGCTCAGTATTGAAGAAAGCCGGTGAGAAGCGGATAGTGCCGTTTTTAGTGCCGAGCTGAGTATGAGCGAGGGCGGCACAGTGAAAACCTGCCCGTAGGCAGAATCCTTTTTCGGCAAGGTCAGCAGCAAGCAGCTCCGGAGGAATATCTCCGATATTGAACGAGACCACCGGTGCATAGGAAGCCCCCTGCTCACGGTAAACGACCGCTCCCGGTATGCTGTGGAGCCGGCTTATGAAGCGTGAGCATATCTTCTCCTCATGGGAACGTATCCGGCTGATGCCATGCTTCTGAATGAATTCTATCCCTGCCTTTACGGACATTGCTCCGATGATACATGGAGTGCCGCTTTCCAGCGATTCCAGGAGAAGCTCCGGCTGAACAAGGCTTAGGGAGGAACTGCCTGTACCGCCCTGTATCAATGGCTTTATGGGATATTTCCCGTCGGTTATTAGCAGGCCTGTTCCTGTTATGCCGTAAAGTCCTTTGTGGCCGGCAGTGCAGAGTATATTTATGCCGTCCGACATTTTTATATCGAGGATACCGCAGGCCTGAGCGCCGTCGGCTATAAAGCAGATATCCCTTTCACGGCAGAGTGCAGCTATCCTCTTCCAGGGCGGTATCTGACCGGTGACGTTTCCGGCCAGAGTACAGACTACAGCCTTTGTGTCTTCACGCATAAGGGATCGGAAGGCATCGGCTGTCGGCTCATCATCGGAATGTACGGGTGCAACTGAAAGAGTGATTTTTCCATTTCGTGCAAGCTCAGCAGCGGGACGGGCGGCGGAATTATGCTCGATACCGCTTATTATCATATGCCCTCCGCCGGACATTATCCCTTGTATAGCCATATTCAGCGCATAGGTGCAGTTCATGGTGAATATTACGTTTTCGGGCATGGCGCCGAAGAACTCCGCCACAGTCTCACGGGCAGAGTAAAGAGCAGCGGAGGTACGCATGGCAAGAGGATGACCTCCTCTTCCTGCATTTCCGCCAAAGCTTTCCATAGCTTCCGCAACAGCTTTTCTGACGCTGGGAGGCTTCGGGAAGGTTGTGGCGGCGTTATCAAGATTTATAAGCATATCAACCGCCTCCGTAAGAGATGTTTGTATAGGGCACACGGTACTGAGCGAGGATCCCGGCAGCTTTTTCGCAGTCTCTGTAGATGAAGAGCGAGTAGCCGCAGCTGCCGGGAGAGGCGTTGGTGTTCCTTTTTATCTTACAGGGATACCCTCTTGAACTCAGGAGCTTTTCGCCTTTTACGGCATAGGTGTACGAGGGCATCTCCACAATGCATACTGTCATAAAGTATCACCCCTGACCGTATAAGTGCGGAGCAGGATATACGTGGTACATTACAGGATATGCGGAGAGGCGGTATGGTGTGAAAGGGTATGAACAGAGGAAATACAAAAATAGGGCGGATGACTTCATCCGCCCTCAGTTTTACTTTGATCTGTTTTTCTTCTTCTTTCTCACTGACCAGCCGAAATCGCCCAGCTTCCGGCCAAGAGCGAAATACTCTCCGTGAGCGTAGGCCATAAGACCGCACTGCTGAAGATTCAGCTTGCCCTTGCTGTCGATGTATTTTTCATCTACATCTATACCCACTATCTCCGCAAGGAACATGGTGTGGGAACCGAGGGGCTTTGCCTCTGTGACCTTACATTCAAGGCTTACCGGGCATTCGTCTATCATGGGGACACTGACCTTCTGTGCAGGAGAGAGGTGAAGGCCGCATTTTTCGATCTTGTTCATATCCTTTCCGCTTCTGACGCCGCAGAAGTCGGTTATGCGGCACATGGCAGAGGTTGTGAGATTGATGACAAACTCTCCAGACTCCTTTATAAGGTCATGGGAGAAGCGCTCCGGCCTTACAGAAATATATGTCATAGGGGGGCGTGTGCAGACGATGCCTGTCCAGCCTATAGTGAGAACGTTCGGGTGTTCTATGCTGCCGCAGGTGACGAGGGCGGCAGGTACAGGAGCCAGCAGAGCGCTGCCTTTCCAGAATTGCTTGGGCATAATATCATTCCTTCAAACATTATTTATACACACATTATACCATGAGAAGGCTGTCAAATGCAAGCCCGGAAAAAAATAAAACCGGATACCGTTTGCGACATTTTCCGCAGCTTGGATGTGGTATAATCAGCCTTGAAAGGCATTGAAAAAAAGGAGGACAACAATGAAACTGGATATAAGAACAGAAAACGGACGGTCTGTGGCAGCACTCAGCGGCGAGATAGATCATCACAATGCCAGAGAGATAAGAGCGGAGCTGGACAGATACATAATCTCAGTCCAGCCTGAGGAGCTGGTCATGGACATGAAGGATATCACCTTTATGGACAGTTCCGGCATTGGCCTGATAATGGGGCGCAGCAAGCTCATAAAGGAATGCGGCGGCCGGCTCGAGGTAAGAGAGCCTCAGCCATACATAAAGCGTGTACTGAGACTCTCAGGCATAGAGCGGATAGTAAAGATAACATGAGGTGAAAGAAATGGAAATATTGAACGAGATAAAATTCGCAATGCCTTCGCTTTCGGTAAATGAGAGCGCTGCCAGGGCAGTTGTATCCTCATTTCTGATACAGGCAGACCCTACGGTAGAGGAGCTTTCCGACATAAGGACAGCCGTATCGGAGGCCGTTACAAATGCTGTAGTCCATGCCTACCGTGGCACAAAGGGCAGCATTGAGCTGACGGTGAGACTGCTGCCGGACAGAGTGATATACATACGTGTAAAGGACAGAGGCTGCGGTATAAAGGACATAAAGCAGGCAATGGAGCCCCTTTTCACCACAGCACCGGAGGAGGAACGCTCCGGTCTCGGCTTTTCGGTAATGGAGTCCTTTATGGACAGGCTTACAGTGAGGAGCGTTCCGGGCAGGGGCACGACAGTGACCATGCGGAAAAGGCTGACTGCCCATGGAGACTGAATGCAGAAAGCCTCTTGCGGAGGAGAATCTGGGACTTGTCCACCTGTGCGCCAATAAATTCCGGGGCAGGGGGATAGAGTACGAGGAACTGTATTCTGCCGGCTGTATAGGTCTGCTGAAGGCTGTGAAGGTATTTGACGCCGGCCGTGGAGTGAAATTCTCCACATACGCCGTACCTGTGATACTTGGCGAGATAAAGCGGCTTTTCCGTGACGGAGGGCAGGTTCGTGTCAGCCGCAGCCTGAAGGAAACGGCGATGAAGATACAGAAAGCGGCGGATCAGCTACGCCAGACCAGTGGCAGAGAGCCTACCATTGGCCAGCTTTCGGAGCTGACAGGCATATCCGCAGGTGAGGTGTCCGAGGCTCTGTGCGTGTCTCAGCCTGTGCTCTCACTTACGTCCGGCGAAGACGGGGAGAGTGAAACGGAGATCCCCACAGAAGCACCGGATGAAGGCATAATCGACTTGCTTGCCCTGCGTCAGGCAATGAGCGGCCTGGCCGATAAGGACAGAGCGCTGCTGGAGCTGAGGTACTTCCGTGAGCTTACCCAGACAAAGACCGCAGCAGTACTGGGCATGACGCAGGTACAGGTCTCAAGGCGAGAAAAGAAGCTCCTGACGCTGCTTCGCCGGGAGCTTCTTGGATAGATCAGAAGATCAGATATTCTATTACCGAATTTGACATGAGGAAGCCCTTTGGAGTAAGTGAAACGGTTTCGCCGTCAAACACAGCATATCCCTCCCGCACAAGCTGCGGGAGCTTTTTTTCTATGTCGCTGCGGTGTTCCTCAACGTCAGACAGGCACAGCCCTTCCTTTAGTCTCAGCCTCAGCATTGCGAACTCCTCAAAGCCGCAGGGCGCTTCGTCAGTGACATATGTGACTTGCAGCGGTGAGTCGATGAAGCAGCGGATGTCCGGTTCTGCTGCATAACGTTTTCCACCGTGACAGGAGTGTGCAGAGGGACCTATGCCGATGTAGTCCATACACTTCCAATACCGGCAGTTATGGCGGCTGTGGAAGCCGTTTTTTGCAAAATTTGACACCTCATACTGCATGAAGCCTTTATCTTCCAGTGCCTTGACCATTGCAAGATATAGCCGGGCAGTGCAGTCATCGTCCGGAAGCTTTTCTCCGATACCATCCAGTGAGAAGGGTGTGCCTTCCTCCACTTTAAGGATGTAGGCGGAGACGTGTTGTATGGGCAGCTCTGAGAGCCGCTGTATGGAGCCGAGCAGCTTGTCCTCGGTCTGCCCGGGGAGAGCAGTCATCAGGTCGCAGGAGATATTGCGAAAGCCTGCTGCGGCAGCGTCACGTACAGCCTTTCCTGCTCTTGCGGCGTTATGGTTCCTGCCCAGGAAACTGAGCTCGTCATCGTTCATTGACTGAACTCCGAGAGACAGTCTGTTGATACCGGCAGCGAGCATACCCTCCAGCTTTTCGTCATTAACAGTAGATGGATTGGCTTCGAGTGTAACTTCAGCGTCCGGTAAAAGATCAAAGCTCCGGTGGATCTCATCCATGATGAGCCGGAGCTGCTGATTGTTTAACAGAGACGGAGTGCCGCCGCCGAAATAGACGGTAGATGCAGTGAGCTCCTCATGGGAGAAGCTGCGGAGGTTGCGTATAACGGCACTGACGAAGCCTTCTGAGGCCTCCCGGGAGTATTTCCCGGAGTAGAAATCACAGTATCCGCATTTCCTTGCACAGAAGGGAACGTGGATATATATGCCTGTATCGGTCATGATGTAGGCTCGATCCTGATAGAGGGATGAAGCTTGAAGCAGAATGCGAAAATTATCCTCGGGATAACGATAAGTCCGATGACTATTCCGAACTGTATCGGAACCTCATAGTAGGAGAGAAAGCTGAATTTCGGTGCGATAAGGAAAATGGTGAACATTGCGATAATGCCTATCGTACTGAAAATGAAATTGAATATGGTAGCGCCCTGACCGTTTACGCAGAGCTTTCCGCAGTTCTGGCAGGGCTTTCCCTTGGAGTTCATACGTCCGGCCAGAGCCTTTGTAGCCGGGCCGAATGCTTTTTTGCCGCAGTTAGGGCAGGTGTATATGCTCATCGGATCAACCGTCCTTTTCTTCGTTATTATCGTCCTCATCGGACTTCATGGGCTCCATTTCCGGGAGCTCCTTCAGCAGAGTGGCGCTGTCCTTTATAAGGGGAGCCGCCTTTGCCATTGGTACAAGAGCCAGTTTTTTAGCTTTTTTTCTGCGCTTTGTAAGATCGATAACGTCCTCGGTACGCAGTACGAACATTATTATGAACAGCATGAGTATCGCAGCGAATATGCCTGTGAAGTCATCGTTGAAGACCAGTCCCCAGAACAGCAGCAGTATGGATACTACGCAGAAATTCATAGGGGATATCTCCCGGAGACGTATCCGGAAGAACCGGAAGAACCTTCCCACAGGAGAATTGCGCTTGCAGATGAGCTCCGCAAAAACGGAGATGATGCTCATAACAACAGCGAGGGCGAGAATGCCGAGTATGATGTAGTTTATCATAAAAGCCTCCTGACTGTCAGCTGTCCAGTTTGAGAACGCTCATGAATGCCTCCTGAGGCACCTCTACTGTACCGAGCTGACGCATACGCTTCTTTCCTTCCTTCTGTTTTTCAAGGAGCTTCTTCTTACGGGAGATATCACCGCCGTAGCACTTTGCGAGAACGTCCTTTCGCATGGCCTTAACTGTCTCACGGGCGATGATCTTTCCGCCGATTGCGGCCTGTATAGGCACCTCAAAGAGCTGTCTCGGGATGTTCTCCTTGAGCTTCTCTGTGATCTTTCTTGCACGTCCATATGCCTTGTCGGTATGGATGATGAACGAGAGAGCGTCAACCACCTCGCCGTTGAGCAGGATATCCAGCTTGACCAGCTTTGAAGGAGTATAGCCCATCATCTCGTAGTCAAAGGAAGCATAGCCCTTTGTTCTGGATTTGAGCACATCGAAGAAGTCGTAGACTATCTCATTGAGGGGGAGCTCGTAGTGAAGCTCAACACGGGTATCGTCAAGGTACTTCATGTCCTTGAAGACACCTCGTCTGTCCTGACAGAGTTCCATGATATTTCCCACATAGTCGGAAGGCGAGAGGATGCTTGCCTTTACCATAGGCTCTTCGGCTATCTGTATGAGAGCCGGGTCAGGATAATTGGTAGGATTAT
>JAAYBK010000172.1 GCA_012718885.1 Ruminococcus sp.
CCCGAGAGCGTTGCTGTGATCGTCATCATCGCCGCTCTACATTAGATATTATACCATAATATGCAACACTTGTCAAGCTGTATTTCGTTGTTTCACTCAATTTTCACATTAATTTCAATTGCTGCTCATTAAAATTGTAAATCCACACGAAATTTGGGCGACCATTCAAAATTTTGTTACACTTTGCTCTTTTGCTGCGTTTTGCAAGGGGTCTTCTATTACCGGATATAGAACGAAATTATAACTATATTGCGGCAATTAAAAAGCCTGCCGCATAAAGCGACAGGCTTACCGTTTGAACAATTATATACTTGTATCTGTCAGTAACTTATCAGAAACCAAAGTAGTTCTTAAAGTTATTTACGTACTGTTCCTTCCAGCCAATGTGTCTGTAAGTTGTACCAACTGAAACGTTAGACTTAGTTACACCGCTGAAGGCATCTGCTGAACTTTCAGCGATAACCTGGCCGTTGTTACGGTTGATATCCTTGAAGGATGTTACGTTGTTTGTGATATATCTAAGACCTGTGCAGTTAGCAAATGACTGGTGCTTGAGGATGAGAGCTCTGTAAGAGTTAGCAGGTCTCTCGAATCTGATAGTGTTAAGTCTTATACAATCCTTGAAAGCCTTTGTTCCAACAGATGTTACATACTGAGGAACTTCGATAGATTTGAGCCACTTTGCACCTAAGAATGCCTCGTCACCGATTGTTGTAAGGTTTGGAGGAAGTACGATAGACTCAACAGCACCGTTCTTGAATGCTCTTGCAGGGATAGATGTGATCTGTGTAGCCTTGCTGAAATCAAATTCATCAAGTCTTGCGTTAGGGCAATCGTTGAAAGCGTTGGAAGCGATGCTTGTTACGTTGTAGATAACGCCGCCAACATTGATCTTGTCGTCAACTACTGCCTTAGGCTGAGCAGAAGCAACTCCGCAGAAAGCAACTTCCCACTTGCCGTTTCCTTCGCTTGTCATCTTGTAAAGAAGACCAGCTTCCTTAGTTACGAAGATCTTGCCATTTGCGTTGTTTGAGTATACGTTTGCCATCGGGATGCCAGGAGCGTATGAAGCTGCTGAAGCTGTGATGTTGTTAGTGATTGTTGTGTCAGCGATTGTTGATACTGTAGGAACAGCACACATAAATGCTGCACCGGCAGTTGCGATGATTGCTTTGATTGATCTTTTCATGATAAAAAATCTCCTAATAAATAATGATATAATTAATTACTATAACGTAGAGTGCCGAATTAGTACAATAAGCAACAAATGGTTGCACAGTTGTTCCTTCTGCGTTTTAGTCAGAGTCCAGACTTTCCGGACAGTCTTTTATAATCCCCTAACCCCAGAGAGCGTTGCTATGATCGTAGTCATCGCCGCTCTACATTGGGTATTCTATCATAAAAAAACAGGGATGTCAATGATTTTTTTGTTAATTTGTATATTATCACAATATTATACCGGTATATACGTTAAAGATTCGTCAATCTGAACTGTTGCATTACACAAGTCTGTCACAAAGTAGAATGGTGGCAGAAGTATACGGCTTTTAATGTGAAAATTGCATTATATTGCTATCACAATTTTTTCACATATTGCCCTCCGTACTTTCACCTTCTGTACACTTTCAGTCAATGCATTATTCACAATTCACCCTTTCTGATTACTATTGCAATTTGTGTATATACATGGTATAATAAATTTATATAGATACATAGAAAGAAGGTGGAATGGTGAACGTACTTATATACGGAATGCTGCTCATAGGTATTTCGCAGATGGTAGTAAATATTATCAAGTACCGAGAGTGTATGATAAGTATGCGTGACGTTCTCACCTCCGGTGTAAAGCGGCTGAAAATGTGGAAGAATGTGGCTATGGCACTGCTTCTGTTCTTCTTTGTGGGATACGTCTTTGTCGCCGTTCTCGGTCATCCGGATCTTATGACAGCCGGCATCCTCTTCGGAGGAAGCATATTCGTAGCCATAATGATAACGCTCATCCTGAAGGGCCTTGAAACTGTAAAGGAGCGAAGCATAGATGTGGCAGAGGTACTCTTCGGAGTTATCGATGCCCGTGATCCAAACCTCAACGGTCACAGCCGTCATGTCCAGAACCTGACAATGCTGCTGTTCGAGTATGTTCCCTACAGCCGCAGAAAGGACATAAATTATGTCAGCCTTGAATACGCTGCCCTCATGCATGATGTGGGAAAGCTTGGCGTTCCGGAGAATATCCTCAATAAACCGGAAAAGCTGAACGATGAAGAGTGGGATATAATGCGGCAGCATCCTGATATCGGCGTCCAGATCCTGAGCCCGCTTACCTCATTCAGCCATATCATGCCGTGGATCCTCTACCACCATGAGCGTATCGACGGCAAGGGCTACCACGGCCTCAAGGGCGACGAGATACCCTATGCTTCGAGAATGATAGCCGTTGCTGATACCTATTCCGCATTAACTATGCGAAGATCATACAAGGCTCCCCGTACCCACGAGGAGGCGATTGCCATTATGAAGGATGTAGCCGGTACTCAGCTTGATGAGGAACTGGTGGAGATCTTCGCTCAGATACCAAAGGATAAGATAATGAAGTGTACCGCCAAAATGCTCAATATCACCTGAGCAGCCATAAGAACTGCATTTTACGTGCGGCTTGTGTGACAGTTATACGATATTTATTGAGTGAGACTTTTTTGAAAAAGGGTTCGGGGAAGAACCTTTTCTCAGAAAGGATCTTCCCCGGTAATTGACATATAATGTTGTATAAGCTAAACGATAAATGCAGTTCTTTAGTTTCTGGCCTGAGCAAGAGCGTTTCCTGCTGCTTCCATGATACCATTGGAGCTGTATGTAGCGCCCGAGCAGGCGTCAACGTCTGAACTGAGGCTTCCGGCGATTTGTGGAATGACCTTATTCATGGCATCGGAGAAATACTCAGGGTCGTCATCGTCAGCCCACGCTGAGAAGCTTGTTATCGTATCGTTCTCAATGGTTATAGAAACATGAACGGTTCCGGAATAGCCTTCGCCGGAGCCTTCAAAGGTGCCGTTTTTGAAGCGGTATACCGGCTCATTAGGGGCAGGGGGGACGGGTTCTTCCGGTGTGGGAGTTACAGGCTTATCTTCTGCCGGCTCCTCCTCGATGATCTCTTCCTCGATTTCCGGTTCAGTTGTCTGAGTTTCATCAGTTGTGTTCTCAGTGGTTTTAGCAGTTGTTGTGGTGACAGCGGTACCGGTCACATTTTCCGTCACTGTTGCAGATACGGTAGTTGAGGTCACTGATGATACAGAGGCTTCGGCAGCAGCAGTAGTCGTGATGTTCTGTGAACTTGTGGGGACTTCAAACACAAATGTTGCGGGATCATCCTTTGTAGCCCTGATGGTTTCGGTTTTATCTGTATTGCGTGAAGCAAGTCCGATCAGACACAGAGGCAATATGGTGGCACAGGTGCAGACAACGTTCGGAGCCGTTTTAGCTGCCGGTTTCTTTTTGGAGATGTAGGCCTTGCGGATACGCATTGCGCCGTAGCTGATAAACACTGCGCTGTAAACAAGTACGCTGAGGAAATAGCCTTCCCTGCCTTTCTGTGCCTTCGGGATGAACAGGACAAGAATATGAATGAAGATAAGGGCGTAGAAAATGTAGGCGGAACGCTGTATCTTCTTCCAGGTCTTTCCGTTCATCTTTTTTCTTATCCTCTTGAAGGACATCACTGTCAGCGGCAGCATTATCAGCACCATTATAAGACATACGATGCTTGTGATGATGAAGTCACGGTGTGCGTCTCCGGAGCCTGTTCTTCTGCGGAGAATGTCAGAGATATATTGTATTCCGTAGGTCACTACATGGGAGAGAGTGAGGATTGCGGCGGTTATTGAGAGCTCTCCTCGTATAGGCATAAGCTTTTTTATGGGAGCAGAGCCGTTAGGCAGAGCGCCTGCCCACATAACCACAGCCCAGAAAGCAGCGCCGAGAGCTCCCCGGGAAAAGATACCGATAACATAGTCTTTGACGAACTTGTTTGATATGGTGATATCCGACTGCAAAACAGCTATTGAAATAACAGTGAGCAGAGCCGCAGCCGCATAAAACGCCTCCGGACATTTCTTCAGCGGCTTATCAAGAAAAAATGCGGTCAGGACAGCGATCGCAAGTGCAATTAAAAATAACATAAAAAATACCTCTTTGCAGTAGTTTCCCCCTGTGGTGTTCAGCCGCAGGGGGAATAATATGTGAAAGGAAACGATCAGTCGTTTTTCTTTCTCAGTGCAAATGCAGCTGTACCTGCAAGACCGAGAATTGCTGTTGGCAATGCTGCTCCGGGAACGCCTGTCTTAGGGCTGTCTGTCTTTGTGGAAGCAGCTTTCTTTGTCTGTTTCTTAGTTGTTGAAGTGCCTGCTGCAGAAACAGATGTTGTAGTAGTTGCTGAAGTGTTATCTGTAGTAGTTGTTGTGACTACAGGCTCTTCAGGCTTTATCTCAAAGTTATACGGAGAAGTATAGCCTGTAGCACTAACTGAGACGCTGTAGTTTCCGCTGCCGTCGAACACAGGTGTTTCACCTGACTTTGCAGTAAAGTCAATGGTACCGTCCTCGCCGAAAGCCTTGACTGCACCTCTGCCGGATGCGTTGAACTTATTGCCGTTCACCTCAAAGGAAGTGATATTCTTAATGAAGTTTGCAGCATCATCGTCAGAGAAGCCGTCAGCCTTGACCAGCTTTCCGTCGCTGTACTTAACCGGGATATCAGCCGTAGAGAGCATGAACTGAGCGGAAAGAGGAGCATATTTTCCGCTGTCGTCGGTTACTGTGACAGTATACTTGCCGGGCTTTGCATTGGTGTAGCTTATCTGGTCACCGCTGACTGTGAAGCCGTCTCCAACAGTAACGTTCTTCTTGTAATCAGCAGGGAAACCGGTGAAGGTGAGTGATGTCTTACCGCTGCCGGCAGTTGAATCCTCAGCCTTTACCTCGCCTTCAAACTTCACGGGAAGGTACTGCTCGCCCACGTTTACGTTTGTATATCCGTCAAGTGTAATGAATGTAACAGATGTAACAGTCTTGCCCATTGAGCTCTTGTAATTGTCATATTTCAGCTCATTGCCGTGAGCTTCCGTTGTTGAGATACCGGCTGACCAGGATATCTGTCCGGCACGCCAGATGTTTTCAAGGTGGCGGAGCGCATAGTGGTCGCCCTCCTTGGTATTCACGATAACGCCGTAGAGATCAGCTCCCTCGGGATAGCCCTTGACGTTGAGCTGATAGTCGCCGTATCTTGTGGAAGTTGAAACTGTAGCAGAGCCGTCAGTATTTTCTGCACCGTTTGTATCTATGACCTTTGAAACGGTTAGAGAATCGCCTGAAAGTGAAACTTCCTTGTAGGCAGCCGGTTTCTCATCCAGTTTGGTGAAGTTGTATTTTTCCAGCTTGTCAACGTCGGAGGCATTGACCTCAACAGGGAATGTTACGCCGAGGATAGTTCCGTTTCCGTCGTTGTAGGTTCCGGCAACCAGCTTTCCCGGCTCATTCATAGACCATTTGCTTGCTGTAGCGGATGATACTGCGTCAACTGCATATGCATTCCCTATCTCAGCCGAATAGAAATCAGCATAGGGGATGTTCATGGTGCCGTAGACCTTTTCATTGCCTGCGGCGTTTGCCGGTAAAGCGGCTGCTGTGAGTGCTGCCATGCAGGCAGCGGCACTTATTACTGATGTGATATTTTTCATTGGCAGGCTCCTTATGCAAGCTGTGCAGCAAGCTCTTTCAGCTTTGCAAGGTCATCGTCGGAAGGAGCCTCGTTTACGATGAAACCTTCCTCTGCGATAAGTTCTGCACCGGCAGCCTTTGTACGCTCGCACCAGTTACGCATCCATTCGCCGTCGCCCCAGCCGTATGAGCCGAAGAGAAGAACCTTTTTGCCGCTGAGTGAAGCCTCGATGTCTGTGAAGAAGGGCTCGAATTCTTCCTCCTCCAGTACCTCAGCACCCATTGCAGGGCAGCCGAAAGCGATTGCGTCATAGTCAGCGATATTTCCGCCGAATTCTGATACTGTGAAGAGCTCTGCGTTTGCACCCTCGGCTGCTGCCTTTGCCATAGCCTCGGTGTTGCCTGTGCCGCTCCAATAAATTACTGCTGTTTTCATAATTTTCCTCCTATTGCCTGAAACAGATCCAGACCATTGTTTATTTTATCGAACAGGATATCCCTGCACCGATCATAGATTTTAAAAGTTTGTCGTGCTTCTTCAGCATTTTCGTAGACCTTCCAGTAACCGCAAAGCAGGCAGTTCTTTCCGCTGTTGCTGATAAAGCCTTTTATGTCACCGATGGGATAGCCGAGAAATGCGCCTATCTCATGCGGAAAGCTTCCGCAGCCGATACGTTCTGAAAGTATGCCCAGCATATCGTTCAGGGACATATTTCCGGTGTAGCCGTACTCTGAAAGGAAGTCCCTGACCTGGGCAGTTTTCAGCCATGTATCAAGCATTTTTTCATTGTATATGTAGACGAGAGTGCGCTTGCGGCATTTACATAGCTGCCTTGCACAGAGGACGCTGTCCGAAAGCTTATCCGCAAATACACGGAGGTATTCTGCCATTGTGCGGTCGCTCATATCAAATGAGATGAGGTTAGCGCACTTTACGCCCAATAGAGTAGGCGCACTGTGAAAAGCCATCAGACCTTCTATGCTTCTGAGCTCAACTTCGGACATATTTACGCCCCTTTATATCATTTAGCAGTTGTTTCAGCGCACTGACGCTGGAGCTGTGAACGTGCTCAACGGGTACGCCGTTTTTCTCGGAGCTTTTCTTGACAGCTCCCAGCATTTTATGGGAACAGGTCCCTGTGAAAACCACCATAAGATCAGGAGTACCAAGCTTATTCTCGAAGTCCGCTGGCATTTGAGTGAAAACCTTAGACTTGTGATTGAACGATTTGCAGATATCCTGATAACGTGTTGCCATGCGGTCATTGCCGCCAACGATTACTATGCTCATAGATTCCTCCTTTTGTTTATTAGCATAAGCTAACATTATGGTTTGTTTATGGGGCGATGCTTCCATCGCCCCAACGATTGATGTGATAGATCATTTATGGCATTTTCCATGCATAGCACAGTGCTCGCAGCCGCAGCCGCAGGAGCCCTTGCCCTGCTTTTTGTCCTTTGCCATTTTGATTATGATCGCCGTCACGATACAGATAAGTATCAGTGAAACAACGATATTTCCGATATTATCGATCAGCCATTCAAGCATTTTTATCACGCCTTTATCTTAACGTTGCTCTTGAGCTTTGAAGCCTCGCTGTACTTCTTGAAGAACAGCATATAGACCATGAATGCGAATATTGCTATCGCAAATATAAGACCTATGATGTTTACGCTTCCTGTGAAAAGTTTACCGAACTGGTAGATCATAAGGGATACCGCATAAGCAAATACGCACTGATATCCGATAGCGAACCATGTCCACTTAGGGCTGTTCATTTCTCGTCTTATAGCACCGATAGCTGCGAAGCAGGGGGCACAGAGGAGATTGAAAGCAAGGAATGAATAGCCTGCAAGCTTTGTCATGCCCTCGAAGTCGAGAACTCCGAATACGCCCACAACTTCTTCCTTAGCAACAAGACCCATGACTGTAGCAACAGTAGCAGCAGCCTCGTCGAAGCCGA
>JAAYBK010000173.1 GCA_012718885.1 Ruminococcus sp.
GATACATCAGACTTCTCCAAGGGCAACTTCTACTTCCTGGTTGCCGACGGCAGAGATCACTGGTGGGGACACGTAAGACATTACATCTATGACGCACTTCCTTATTTCTTCCACGAAGGACAGTGAAGCTGAAAACAAGAAGAGCAGCCGAAACGGCTGCTCTTTTTAGGAAAGTAACGGCTAAGTGACAGGGACGGCTGTCCCCTGCCTCACCAATGGCAGCCTCTTATCGAAAACTGCTCAAGTTCATTGTATCAGTTGATCCAGAAATAATTAAAATATAAAAATAATGCTAAAACTGTAACAGTTACAACAGAGACGGAGAATAGATAAAGTGAAAGCCGATGACGCGTCGGTAAGCTTTTTAAAGAAGAGAAGGTGAGATCATGACACACGATGAATTTCGTAAAGCTTCAAAAAGCTCCCTGGAAAAAGCTCAGCGTATGCTGTTCGATGAATATTTCAGCTATGTATATACGATAGTTTTCAGCAGACTGCGAAGCTGTGCCAGCCGTGAAGATATAGAGGAATGTGTGGGCGACATATTTGCAGATGTATATATGTGCTACGATGAAGAAAAAGAACTAAGCGGCGATATCTCAGGATTTATAGGTGCGGTTGCAAGAAGGAGATCTGCTGACGTATACAGAAGGCTGACAAGGAACAGCCTTGGCAAGATATCTATCGATGACGAAGAGGCCGAACAATTTGAAGCCGCCGACAATACCGAGGATACCATCGACAAAAAGGAACTGAGGAGCGATCTGATAAAATGTATAGAGTGCCTCGGCGAACCGGATTCCACTATAATATTGCAGAAATACTTCTTCATGCGAAACTCCCGGGAGATCGCCGAACTGTTGTCAATGACTCCCGAAGCTGTCCGGACAAGATGCAGCCGTGCGCTGAAAAAGCTGAAGGAAAAGCTCACCGAAATGAACATTTCACTTTAAGGAGGTACAGTTATGAACGAGAAAGATATTGATCTTAAAGCGCTCGAAAACGCCGATGATGATACAATAAGAAGAATTGCGGCGGGCTGTCCTGCTTCCGATGAAGAAAAGGAGAGAATGTTTGCAATGAGCAGAAAAATATACAACAGCAGAACTAATGAAAGAGAATATAATAACGAGGCCGAAGTCTCAGGCGTAGACATATACCGCAAACCCAAATGGCATAAACTTGCGGCTGTGGCAGCAGCACTCCTGATAGTGACCGGTGTTACAGCCGGAGGTGTGCTGCTTAGCAGGAACAAAGGAGATAACAGGATAGTCAATTCCGAAACCAAAGCAAGTACCTCCCCTTTCGGTGATCTTTCCGACTACCGTGTAAGGATCATGACTGCCGCAATAGCTCCTTCTGTATTTGAACCGGGTGCAGATAAGAAGCTTGCCCTCACAGAAGCACTGAACAGCGCTGAATGGACAGAGATACCAACAGATACCCCAATACCTGACGGCGAGAATCAGCATATCTATTTCAAGAAGGGTGACAAAACAATCTCGCTGATACTCTACACGGACGGTACTATGTATTACAATACCGGCAGCGCTGAAAAAAGATATCAGTTGAATGAGGAAGCTCTGAACGTGATATATAAGGCTGTCAGATACGAGCCGGAAGCCGGCGACAAGCTTATCAATATCGAGCTTTCCGCCATTGACTCAGTTGATCCAATATGGCAGGACATTACTGAACCCGAAACGACCACAGAACCTGTTGCGTGCACAGAAATAAACGAGGATATGTCAGAGGTTTACTTCCCGCCTTTAAATACAACAGTCAAGGTGCCGACGAAAAACTGCAGCTTCTATATGGGAGAATGGAACGAAGAAACAGCTTTCTCATGCGAGAATGTTCCTGAGCTTACAGAAGTATTCGGCAATATCCAATGGAATAAAGTTACAACTCCCCTGGATAACGAAAAAACCAGTGTATTCATATCATTCAGATGTTCAGACGATCGGCACATCTACAGCTATGATATCTACACTAATGACTATATTGTCCTGAAATGTGAGGACACAATCAATGGTGATCTGTCAACTGACATATATTCTGTATCCGGAGAAGACAGTATTACACTAAACTCTGCTTTCAATGATGCATGGGGCAAGCTCACATCGGAGATGCTGCCAAATGAATGGTTCTCACATGACAAACCTGATCACGCCTTTATCAGCCGTACAGGCGCTCCCGACACCATAACTCTTATGAATGATAAAGAAGAAAAAGAGCTTGCAGATATATTGATATCAGCTTCATGGGAGAAGCTCCCCGAAGATACAAAAACGGGAGACTGCATTTATAAACTGCGGTTCATTGCAGGCCGTACCCAGCTTGATTTCGATATATGCAATGATGATACCGCTTATTGTGAAAATTATGGAACGTTCAGAATATCCGGCAGTCTTAAAGAAGAACTGGCAAAGCTGTCAGATAATGTCTGGGCAAAGATCACCCCGGAAAATTATGCTGATAAAATGCCTGCAAACAAAGAAGAAATACTGGACAAGGGCATCAGGATATATGAGGAGGCTCTCAGGAGATATCAGAACTTTGGGCCGGATGGCTTGGATCTTGATATAGCCGAAGGAACTGCTCAGGATTTCGGCAATTACAATTCAGGCTGGCTCATCTATAATGCAGACAGTATCGATGAGATAAACGATAAGTACCATGAGTTTTTCAGCGACCGTTATCCCGAGAACGATATAAGAAACAGCGGTATGCTTTTTGAAGAGGACGGTCATGTTTACTTGCGTCCAGCCGGAAAAGGCTCTCATATTCTCTTCAGGAGCACAGAAGTAACTGAGGTTCTTTATCAGAACGGTGACGAGATATTCTTCATTGTCGATAATAACTACGATGATCTTGAATTTGACGGCACTACAAAATGGACTGAAAAAACGCTGTTTTCCGTTGTTATACAGCCTGACGGCTCCTGGAAGGTTGGAAAATTCACCATTCCGTACTGATCGTATTAATTGCATTGATAATATAGCATATGCCGGTCACTTGTGAAAAACTTTCCTGTGACTAAAAAACAGCCGTAAGGATCATTTAATGATTCTTACGGCTGTTCTGTTTTTACTTGTCTTTATTGCATAAGCACTGAAACGTCCTGTGAGTCAGATATCACTTTCCTTCAGGAGCAAGATCCGGTATCTGCTTAAGGAGATACTTCTGTATCTGAAGAGCATCCTGAGGTGTTATAACACCCGGATCCTGATGCTCATAAACGTCGCCAAAGTACTGACCTTTAGCGGTAATATGATTATCATCGGAACCCTCAAGGCCGAATCTGTCAGCGTTAGAGATCGACTGCATGATAAGGACAACGTCGTTCATCTTAACGTAACTATCCTGATCTGCGTCACCCCAGATTACCAAACAATGCGGATCAGGAGTTATCTCCTTCGCCCCCTTATCCTCAAGGAAAGAAGCCATCCAGAGAAGCGAAGCATTGTAACTGAGTGAGATCTCATTTACAGACCATGCTTCTGCGCTGTCGACATAGCATTTCTGACTTGCCAAAGCACCTCTTTTGTATCCGAGACCACGTATATACGGATCCTGCATACCTGCTCCGGGGCCGCCGGAAAGAACACCGTTCGGAGCCTTCGGGAAATCAGGATCAATACCGCCAGCCCAGTATGTGTGACGGGGATACTGAAGAACTGTGCCCATATTTACATCGCCGTATCCGGAAACATAAGAGAAGTCATTTCCGTTGCGTCCGAAGATATAATCCATAGCTGTGGAAGCACCGTCCAGGTACGCCTGATTGTAAGATATCATGCTGGCATAAGCCATGATGATAGCATTGTTTACAACGAATGAATTGGAATTCTGCTCATAACCGGATATCTCAAAAGGTTTTCCGTTTTCATCAACACCTATGTTGATTGTGTCAGTAAATGTAGTTCCCCTGTAGGGTATACCCATGCCTGATTCTTCTTCAATATGCAGATACTCATCAGCAGCCTTTCTGATCGACTCCTTGATCGTCTCTGCATCAGCATAACTAAGATGATCTTCATTCAGGAGCAATGACAACGTTCCGAGACTTGATGTACAGCCCCAGTTAAAGGAACTAAATGAACCCATATTCTGACCGCCTGTAAGATTGATAGTAATGCCGAGAGCCTTATCTGTGCCAGTTGAATCGTTAGGATTCTTGTATTCCATAAGCTTATCGTAATAATCAGGATCACCTGTTGTAGCGAAAAGCTCACAAAGTGCCCAGTAGTAATCATCCTCAACGTAAAGATCACCGTAAGGGTCACCGTCAACGATCTGATCGAGCGGAGCAAACAGCGGATCCTTGCCGCTTTCGCCTGTTCCCATGGAATCATACTGAGTGAGAGGGTTGCCCTCCTTGATCATCCATTCAGGCTTGTGCTCCTCAACAGCAGCAAGGCAAGCCCTGGCATTCTCAAGGCACTCATTCGCAAAGTCGTTATCGATATCTTTCCAGAGACGGGCTGCCTGTGCAGCACAAGCAATGGTATTGAATGTTGCGGCATACGTTGGCGGCTTTACTATGCGCTCATTTCCCGGATTGCATTCTATGTCGTCCCAGGAATTGACAGCAAGACCCGGCAGCTTTGAATCCTGAAGCTTATGATATACAAGACCGGTAGCGTGAGCGCTTGTGCCGTTGTCGCCCCAGTATGGATCATCCGGCTGAACTATCATCTTGAACATCCACTCAAGCTCAACTCTTGCCTCATCGAGAAGATCAGGAGTACCGTTTCCTCCCTCAGGGATGAGCATTGAATTTCCGTCGTCCCACTTGCCTTCTGTTCCCAGCCTCGTGGACATCTCATAGAGGTTCTGAAGAGTCCATACAGAAACACCGCCGTTGACAACGCTCTTGCTGTGGTCGCCTGCTTCATACCAGCCGCCGGTAGCAGTTATATTATACGCCGTATCGCCGTCGAACTTACCCGCACTATACTGCTTGACCCACTTAGGCTGTACATATGCTTTATCAGGGTTATTACCGAATTTTTTGTGAGCAAGCCTCGGATCGTCACCGTTCTTTATGTAGCTTTCTTCGATATTAACACCTGAACGGTTCTGATAGTAATATGAAGCAGCGTCCCTTACGAGATCTCCGTAGAGCTTCTCGCTCCTTATTGAGAACGGGTGAGACTTGTTCATCTGGTATGACTTCTTAGTCTTCCAGTTTTTCCACATCAACTTATCGCCAACGATAGTTGTATCAAAGGCGCCCTCATAGATGCTGTACTGTGTGCCGGAGACGCCTACCTTATCATCGACAACGATATAGAAGCCTTCACCTGTGACTGTATCCGGGATATCAGTAAAGTCAAGTATCTGAACGTACTTGCCGGAATCCTTGTATCTGTCGATCAGCTTTCCACCGTCGCCTCTGATCTTTACAGCGGCAGGTGTACCGGAATCGATATCATCAGATTTAACTTCTGAGGCCTTGCCTGTGTAAACAGGCTCGCCATACTTGTCATATATCGTGAAATCAAGGGGCTCCTCTGCATCAGTTGTATATGATGCCTGCTTTTTAAGCTTAGTAAAGTAACCGACCTGATTAAGACGAACATTGGACTTAGGCCTTATAGCGCCATACTCTGTTACGCTGAAATCTTCTCCGCCATTCATATCCTGGAGAGACAGATTATCAAATGTGATAGTAGCTCCCTCCGGAACACCAGTATCCTGACCGGTCCAATCGCTTTTTGAATTCTTGTGATCTGCGTAGTAGAAAGCCCACTCTGCGGGGCTGTCGTTGATAGGATCCAGTTCTGTGCCGGCAACAAATGTCGTATCGATAACGTATGTCTCGCCCTTCTTGAGCTGTACCGGCATCCACTTGCCTTCGCCGGCATCGTTCCAATACTCCTTATTATTGGCGTAGTTGCCTATCTTTGTATAGAACCAACCATCAGCTGAACAGGTGATCTCAGCGTGGACATAGTACTTGTGACCGCTTATGATATTGAGGCCTTTGTGACGGAACTGAAGGTCCCATCTGCCATCTGCACCAGAGCCATTGGAAATGACCTTTACTATGTACTTACCGTCTGAAATGTCAAACGACTGCTTAGCAGGAGCACTCTCACAGGTGTGCCACGGAAGGCCAACATTGTCATCGAAGGTAGTAGCGCCAAGGCATTCGAATCCCTTACTTTCGATCTCGGCTGATGCGCTCATAGGAGCAAGTGTGCTGCAAACAGTAGTTGCCAGCATGGCGGCCGAAATAAGGCTGCCGGTAATGGTTTTTTTGAAAGATGTTTTCATTGTTTTCCCCTCCCAGATAAAACAATTAATATTTGAAAAGGCTTTATTAAGGTGTTCACCTTATCGTTCAGCCATTTTCATTGCAACGTATTATGTTAATAAAATACCAGAATTGATATTCAATCAATAAGAAAAGTTTCTTTTACTATTCACATA
>JAAYBK010000174.1 GCA_012718885.1 Ruminococcus sp.
CAGCCACCTTATACATTAGACGCATGAGCTGTCCATAACTCTCACTGCTATTAACAGTTTTTTAATAAAATGCTGCTATTCCGCTTTATAATATTTAATATGTGTATAATATTTCATTCTTTTTTCTTATTCATTATTTGTTCAGAGAATATAATTAATTTAATAACATTGCTTCCCCTGATTTATGGTATTATTAAGTTGAGTAATTATATCATGATATATGATTCTCATATTCTATCCTGAATGGAGGTGTCGAAGTGAAAAATGCTGCAATTACCCCAAAAAAAGATATTATCAACGTCATCAATGATCTCGACCCGACTGTTCAGAGCAAGGAATATAACAACAAATTCAGGGAATGGCGTAGAAGCAAGAACAATCCCTGCACATTCCGCTTTGAGACCAACGCCAAGGAAAAAGTCTTTAATGACAGCCGCGGATTTGAGAACAAATCCCTTCCGGAAGCTGAATGCCGCACTATAACTGCAATTATGCGTCTGATCGGCATAGCAATGCTGATGTACATTACTATCGACAACGTTCTCGGAACAGCTATCATATACACTCTCGACTTTATCGGAATCGATATCCATACCAGTATTTTCAGCTCTGCCGTATACGGAGGAGCTACGGAAATAGTTGCTGCTATGGTTGCCATATCCTGCCTTGCCCTGATAATACCCATTATCTATCTGCATAAAAAATTGAAAATGCCGTTCAAGGTGGAGTTTATGAGCACCGTCAATGATTCGGCAGAGATCCTTTCAAGTATAGGCATGGCTATGGTTGTATGCACTATAGTCTGTCTTCCCTCGGCTTATTCCAGTTCTGCAAGAGATATCTACAATTATTTCAAACCCATAGATACTGACCTTTCTATCTGGAACCAGAAAGAATTCGTCATCTATACCATATTTGAAATAATCGTATTATCGATCCTTACAGAAGCTTTCCTCAGAGGCGGCCTGTTCGGAGCACTCAGACAGTTCGGCGACAGCTTTGCGATCGCAGTGACCACTATTGTCTCCGCACTTCTCACAAGAGATATCTACGAAATGCCGGCAGCTATACTTATATCCATAGTTGCGTCAGTAGGTATGCTCAGAAGCGGTACTATTATAACTGCATTTTTCGTAAGGATAATCTATAAGCTCTACCTGTTCGCTCTTATAATCCTTGAAGTTGATACATCTTCAAGCATGATGATAAACCGAAATCTCTTCATGCTCTGCGTATTCGTTATCGGTGTCATCGCATCATTGGCAGTTCAGCTTACAAGAGGAAGACGCCGCAAGAAGGTATTTGCCGCATATCAATCCGAGATCACAGCCCCATCCAGACTTGCATTTGCCCTGAGAAGACTGCTCTTCTTCACGATCGCAGGTATATGTCTGCTCCAGGCTCTCATCAATGCATTGTTCTGACGCTATGGAAAGATACATGAAACGTGCCCTTGAACTGGCAGAAGAAGCCTTCCGTGAGGGAGAAGTCCCCGTGGGAGCTGTTGTCGTAAAAAAAAGCACCGGCGAGATTATCGGTGAAGGAAGAAATATGCGTGAGGGAGCTAAAAACGCCCTTGCTCACGCCGAACTCATCGCAATAGATTCAGCCTGCCGCAAGCTTGGTGGCTGGCGGCTGCCGGATTGTGCTATATACGTCACTCTCGAACCCTGCCCCATGTGCTGCGGAGCGATAATCAACGCCCGTATTGACGATGTCATTTTCGGCGCATATGACCTGAAAAGCGGCTCTGCCGTATCAGTACAGAAGATGTTCACATATCCGTATAACTACCGCCCGGAAGTCACCGGAGGCGTCATGGAGGAAGAATGTGCAGGCATATTGTCCGAATTCTTCCGTGAACTCAGAGAAAAAAAGAAGAAAAACGGCAATTAATTATGACTCTTAATATAAAAGTTTATGTTAGTTATTGAGAGGATCCCTTTTGAAAAAGGTCTCCTCTGACGAAAGCAGCCTCCTCTGACAGAGGAGACCGCTTTAATCTTTAATAAAGTTTCCCCCGAGCAACCGACACAGGCTTCTATGTAAGAGCCACATTTAAACTGCTGTATTTATACAAACAAAAAAGTCATGCATTTGCATGACTTTAATGGTGCGAGTAATGGGACTTGAACCCATACGTCTCTCGACACACGCCCCTCAAACGTGCCTGTCTGCCTATTCCAGCACACTCGCAATTATCAGTTTTCCTGACTGCCTTAATATTATATCAGATTATTTCTCATTTGTCAAGCCTTTTTTGAAAAAAATTTCAGAAGCCTCGCTTTCAGGCGAAGCTTCTGACTTTTTCAGCGGAACGGCTATGCTTTTCACGCTTCTCCGCATACATATTCTCATCCATATCGATAAGGAAATCATCAGCCGTTGTCTGCGGGCTGAAGATACTCCAGCCTATTGAGAACGAGAGCTTATACACTCGGCTGTTCTCGTCATTGAATTCCTTCAGCCGTTTTCTGATACTTTCCTCGACCGCTTTCATATCGTCCTTGTCAGCAGTCCTTATCATCACCACGAACTCATCTCCGGCATAGCGTATGGTCACGGATCTTGACGGGACAGCCGACTTTATCAGCTTTGCAGCATCTGCCAAAGCTTCATCGCCGACTGAATGGCCGAAGCGGTCGTTGATGTTCTTGAAGTAGTCGATATCGATCATCAGGCCTCCTGCCGGTATGCCCTTACGGCTGATAAGTCTCATAAAATGCTCAAGGTAATTGCGGTTGTACAGCTTTGTAAGCGGATCTATATACGACAGCTCATTCTGCATACTCATGTGTATTCCCACAAGTCCCAGCGCAACAGATGTCCAGGCGATAGATACTCCGAACACCAGCATCTGTGCAGTCGCACCGCCCACTATAGGAGCAAGGAACATCCATATAGGAAAGAAACGCATCCTTCCGTACTTGATCCTGTATCTTATCCTCATCACCAGTGAAAAGGCCAGATAGAACAGTGTCACAAGATAGAACAGATAGCCAGCAGGCTCACGGACATAGCAATTCTCCTCATTGATCCTGAACAGGAATCCGCCGTAAACGTTCATCAGCAGTGCCGCTGTGCATACGATCACAGGGGCAGCCAGAAAAGAATAGTATTTCTTTATCCGCTGCACATCGCCATAGAATCTGAGGTCGACATATACGCACCACATAAAGGATATTAGCACATTTGCAAAGTAGAGCCAGCTATTGCCGAACCACTCAAATAATCTTACGCCTGTGAAATCCTTTCCGTCACATACAAAAGTCAGCATTTCAATGACACACGCAGAACCGGTAAGGATTATCATTGCGGTAAACAACTTATCACTCAACTGCCGGCGCTGTCTAACAAGATAGCTGCTCAAAAGAAGAACGATAAGCATTGCCGCACCTATACAATTGGTAATTATGATAGATTGCAGATTCATAAAAAATCCTCCGGAAACTTCATATGCACATTATAACACATAGCACAGAACATTTCAAGAGCGATCGCGCAATTTTAACACTTTCAACATATTTTTCTCAGTTCTCTGAATCTGCTGGGAGGCACTCCGTTATATTTTTTGAATATTCTGCTGAATAAATTACTGTCTGTATATCCACATCGTGCAGCCACCTCGGATATCATCAGCTCAGTGTCCGCCAGCAGCTCTCTTGCATTTTTCATCCTCAGCCGGGTGATGTATACACTGGGCACGCAGTCAAAGGCCTCCCGGAAAAGTCTTATCAGGTGGCGCTGAGAGTAATTGGCAAGTGAGGCAAGCTCCTCAACAGTTATCTCTCCGGCAAGATTCTGCTCGATGTAGGTCAGCGGCTCGGCAAGCTTTATGAAGCCCTCTCCGCCGCTTGTATCATCTATTTCGTAAAGTCTTGACAGAACTACCGCCAGTCTGAGGAAATCCCCTCTTATCATTGTTTTCCTTCCCACCGTCCCGGAATAGTACTCCTCATGGAGCTGCTTTATTATGCGTTTCACCTCGGCATATCCGTCAGGGGAAAGGTGCAGATTGCTGCAAAAGCCCTTATTTCTTGCCGCAGCCGGTTCAAGTACGAATAACGCCTGAAATCCGGGAGAAGCCGCTATATCCATTGAACTCATATCAAGGAAGCTCCTGCGGAACATTATATTGCATATCCTTAAATCAGAGGGCTCATCATAGCCGTGAACGGTTTCCGGTCCTATAACGAACACATCCCCCTTGTTGATATTATACCGCTCCCCATCAACTATGTGCACGGCCTTTCCGTTCATAACTATGACCAGCTCATAGTAATCGTCGTGCTCATGCAGATACATTGGCTCATCATGGAAGCCGTACTGTATAAAAAACGGGAATTTCTCGTCCTTTGTAAAGGCTTCAAGAGGCATTTTCATCGCCATATCATCACCTCCATGTCGTTTTTGTGCTTATCATTGGCAGAATAGTCCTCAAAACAGAACTTTTGCCGTGTTATAATTATTATATATCATGATCGTATCATTTTCAAGGGGATAAGAGATAATACACACTAAAGGAGGATTTTTTATGAAATCACAGATTCTTGCCGGAGTTATCGCCGCCGCCATGTTGCCGGCGATAATAGTGCCTTCCTCTCAGACCTCAGCTGACAGCAGCGGTATGAGAGACATCACTACTATGGAGCTCGTAAGAGACATGGGCATAGGCATAAACCTCGGCAACACCATGGAGGCCGCCGGTGACTGGATAGCTCAGTGGGGCGACGGCACTGTAAGGTCCTACGAGACCGCCTGGGGCAGTCCGGAAATAACTCAGGACATGATAAACGGCTACGCCAGCGAAGGCTTCGGCGTTCTCAGGATACCTGTAGCCTGGTCAAACCTCATGGGCGAGAATTACAAGATCAGCAGCGACTATATGGCAAGAGTACAGCAGCTTGTCACATGGACAATAGATGCTGATATGTACGCCATAATCAACATCCACTGGGACAACGGCTGGGTAAACAAGTTCCCGGAGAACAAGGATGAGAGCATGAAGCGCTACACTTCTATGTGGGAGCAAATCTGCGAAGGCTTCAAGGACTACGATGACCACCTGATGTTTGAATCACAGAACGAAGAGCTGGGCTGGGAATCCATGTGGAACCGCTGGGGAGGCCCCAGCGATAAGGAGGGCTCATACGCACTGGTAAACGAAATAAACCAGAAGTTCGTAGACACAGTAAGAAGCTCCGGCGGCAACAATCCGAAGCGCCACCTTCTTATCTCCGGGTACAATACCGGCATAGATACCACCTGCGATCCGTTATTCAAAATGCCCTCAGACCCTGCCGGACGCTGTGCAGTATCGGTACACTACTATACTCCTGCCAGCTTTGCTATACTTGAGGAGGATGCTGACTGGGCAAAAATGCGTCCCTCATGGGGAACCAGTGACGACTTCCGTGAGCTTAACAAGCAGATGGATATGATGAAGACCAGCTTCATCGACAAGGGCATACCTGTCATCATCGGAGAATACGGCTGTCCTATCAAGAACAAGGATCTGGAATCAGTGCAGCTCTACCTCAGCTCCGTCTGCAAGGCTGCATACGAGCGTCACCTCTGCCCTGTAATGTGGGATACTCCCGGCGGACACTATGACAGAGAAGCCGGAAAAATGACAGATCAGACCCTCATGGCTCAGCTCAGGAGCTACCTTGATCCGAAGCCGGAGCCTGTTACCGATCCCACCGCTTCCACTGAGCCTCCAGAGGAGATAAAATGGGGCGACGCTGACTGCGACGGCCAGGTGAAGATGAACGATGCTGTCCTGATAATGCAGTCCCTCTCAAATCCTGACAGATACGGCATCGACGGCTCAGATGACGGACATATCACCGAAAAGGGCAAGCGCAATGCCAACGTATATGAAAACGTCACCAGCAGCATAACTCCCCAGGATGCACTTGCTGTACAGCAGTACCTCCTGAAGATAATTGCCTCCCTCGAACCGGCAAAAGCATAAAAAGCACCCTGCCGGTACATAATAATCAAATAAGCCTGTTCCGATCAAGGAACAGGCTTATTATTATACATTTTCAGTGTCCTGAG
>JAAYBK010000175.1 GCA_012718885.1 Ruminococcus sp.
GATAAGCGATTTTCTATCGGCAGCGAATATCCAGAGCATGGACGATATTCAGGAACTGTTCAAGGAAGCGCTTGCCGGATTTATGGAAGGCAGCCTTGAATCAGAGCTTGACTCTGAGCTTGGATACCGAAAGATGTCGTATAGATATTCCCGCCATTTATGAGAGTTGATTTCAGACCAGCAGCTTTGGCTAAAGATTTCCTTTTCGCAGGCTTTTCTGCCGACTGTACATCAGTTTTAACCGGTTCAATTTTAACGTTCTTAGCATCCTGAGCATTTCTGGCAGCAGCCGAGTATCTTTCCTTTTTCTCCTGTTTTTTAGCCTTACGCATATCACGGATTTTAACTCTATTTTTCATATTATCACATCCTTTATAATTGAGAAGTCCTTTAGTCTTTCATGACATAAAGGACTTTTTGTTTACGAAAAAAGCTTTTTGTAGTGTAAATTTACACTACTATAGTTCCTCAAAGTAACCAAATAATGGCAATGCAATTTATACATTCTGACCGCACCATATCTGTAATTATACTTTGATTTGATGGTATTTTACCATATAATCATAAATTTGTCAATATTATTTATACATATTTGCTTCATTCCCTTTCGTCTGTAATAATAATACCATGTATTACTGAAATAGTAAATGTCAAAAAGTGCGGAATGATATTCTCGTTAAAGGAGAAGTGCTAAATTCATCTCTACCTTGCTATATCTCTGGCACTCAAGCCTCTTGGAGTGAAGAAACGTTGCCATACATTTGAAATAACGAGTAAAAGGCAGTATCTATTTCAGCAATCAAAGCTATGCATTATTAGGACTTAAACAGACAACATGTATTTAGCTTGCAAAGATATATGAGGAAAGTGTGTCACCGTGACACACTTTTTTATTGCAATTGTTAAACATCTGTGTTATGGTGCTGAAAAAGAACAAGTCTCAGAACAGCACTCTTTTCATCGACGCTTCAAAGGAATGCGTCAAAATCACGAATAACAATAAGCTGACTGAGGAGAATATCTCGAAGATAGTTGAAGCTTTCACGGAGAGAACTGACAGCGAATACTTCTGCCGGCTTGTGCCGAATACTGAAATATCGGAGAATGACTACAACCTTTCTGTTTCGACCTATGTTGAACAGGAGGACACAAGAGAGGTCATCGACATTGCCGTTCTGAATGCGGAGATAGCTGAGATAGTCAAGCGTGAAGATGTGCTGAGAAGCGAGATTGACCGCATTATTGCGGAGATTGAGGGCTGAGCTATGACCAAACTTGAACAACTGATAAAAGAGCTTTGCCCGAATGGTGTGGAATATAAGAAGCTTGACGATACTATTATTTCATTAAAAACAGGACTGAACCCTCGTCAAAATTTTAGCCTTAATGAGAATGAAAGTATATATTCATACATCACAGGAAAAGACATTTTTAACAACTGCATTAATGTAACAGAAAAAACAGACATGATAACTAAAGAAGCTCTTGAACTGATAAATAAGCGAGCAAATCTTGAAAGTGGTTTGCTGCTATTTGCGAGTACAGGGACTGGAACTGTTGGAAGAATGGCGATAATAAAAACATACAACAACGATTGGGGAATTAGTGAAACACTTTATGCAATAAAAGTTGATGATTCTATAATTCAAGCTAAATATTTATTACATTACCTTTATTCTCAAAATGCCAAAAAACAATTTGAACCCAAAATATCAAAAGGTTCTGTTCCACATTTAAAAGTTAAGGATTTATTGAATGTTGTTATCCCTGTACCTCCAATAGAGGTACAGGCTGAAATTGTCAAGATCCTTGACAATTTCACGGAGCTTACAGCGAAGCTTACAGCGGAGCTTACAGCCCGCAAAAAGCAGTATGAATACTATCGTGATGAACTACTTTCTTTCGGAAGTGATTGTGAATGGAGGACATTGCAAACCCTTGCCGAAATTGGAACAGGTAATAGCAATACTAATGAAGCTGTTGAGGACGGTCAATATACTTTCTTTGTTCGGTCGCAAGAGCCATTAAAAAAAGATAGCTATGAATACGATGAAACAGCTATTATAACCGCTGGTGACGGCGTAGGTGTTGGAAAAGTATTTCATTATGTTGAGGGCAAGTATGCTTTACATCAAAGAGCATATAGAATTCATATTGTTTCAAATGTCTTAATGCCAAAATTCTTCTTTTACTATATGAAAGCTACCTTTTATGACTACATTTCAAAAGCAGGAGTTCATTCCTCTGTTTCTTCAATAAGAAAACCAATGTTAGATAAATATCCTATTCCTCTTCCTTCGATTGAAGAACAAAGACGAATAGTATCAATCCTTGACCGCTTCGACAAGCTCTGCAACGATATTTCCGAGGGCTTGCCTGCGGAGATAGAAGCAAGACGGAAACAGTATGAGTATTATCGGGACAAGCTGTTGTCCTTTGAGGAAGTGAAAGTATGACCTACTTCAATATCGTTGCTGCGACAACCGAAAACACCGTTGTTACTGAGTATATCCCCGAACAGCGTACCGCCGAAGCCTACCAGAGTGAAGCTGACCTTGAGCGTGAGTTCATACGTAGGCTCGGCGAGCTTGGCTATGAGTATCTGACTATCCACAAGGAGGACGATCTTGTCGCAAACCTCAGAACTCAGCTCGAAAAGCTCAATAACTACGCCTTTTCGGACAGCGAGTGGAAACGTTTTTTCACGGAATACATAGCAAACGCTAATGAGGGTATCGTTGAGAAAACAAAGACGATTCAGGAGGACAGCGTAAAGAACCTGAAACGTGATGACGGCACAACGAAGAATATCACCCTCATTGACAAGAAGAATATCCACAACAACTGTCTGCAAGTCATCAATCAGTAAGCTCGACTGCCCGACAATCGGCTATGAAGCATTTTATAATTGTCTCGGTCTTGAGACAGTAACACTTTCAAATACAAAGACTATTGACGATCATGCATTTGAACTCTGCACTTCATTAAAATCAGCACCTATTCCAAATTCAATTGAATTTATCGGCAAGCTTGCATTCCATGGAGATTCAAAGCTCACCACACCTGCGCTTTTTGTGAAGGAGAATGGTAAGAAGCTTACTATCGATACGGCAGCATTCGAGGGAACCGGTATAGAGTATACTGCATTCAGCGGAGATATCACTGTCGGTGACTATGCATTCATGCACTGTAACTTAAAGTGTGCAGTAGTCGAAGGAAATGTTAAGTTATCAGGCGGCTCTGTCGGATATAATAACTGGAAAAAAGTTCCCGGATTCACGATGTACGGCAATGCCAATTCAAATACATACGCATCCAGAAGCGGCATCCCATATGTCAAGGTGGATACAAACAAGTCATACGATAATATGATGAACGAGCTCAAGCCTTACTTTATGAGAATGAATGCAACACAGTTCGGAAATGATAAGGGCTGCTGTGCAGGCGTAGCAATAGCACAGGTACTGACATATACCAAAAAGCTGAACTGGAGCGATTGGTTCCCTGCAAAATATAACGGAAAGCAGATCACAAGCTTTTTAGATGTTCCCGAGAACGCAAATACAGCAAACATACCTGAATTCCAGAAATACATCACTGATGTATATAATTATTGGAAGAATCAGAATTACTACCTGTTCTACAACAAAAAATGCGGCTATGAGATAACTCTTACACCTGAAACTATCGACGGATACGCAAAGCTTACCGAATACGGTATCGTACTGCCTGCTGCACTTCATGTCTATAACCATAATCATTCAGTGGCGATCTTCGGCGTAGAGAAACTTAAGACTCCTGTACAGATAAAGGATGATATTTCAAATACTACAAAGACTTACAACTACAGAATGATAATCAGTGAAAACGGCTACAGCTTCAAGGAACAGAACGGCAAGTTAGTTGCCAAGGGCTGCGACCACTTCACATGGTGGCCGGGATGCCAGGATAATGAAGGCTGGATCCCTGTTGAAGATACATATATCTATGTAAGCACAAACAGCGGCACAGTAGGCGACTGCTATCAGCAGAGATGGGATAAGGGCAAGAATGTCAAAGCCGATGCCAAGATCTCAACACTCAACGATTATGATATGCTGCTCGCTTCCGACTTTGGAACCGGCAAAAAATAATTGATCGTTTCATCTTCTATGGTGAAGATGCTGCGGTAGTAACCTATGGTATGTCGCCAAATGATGAAAAGTAACATTCGATAGTAGGCCTCGGTATGGAATATAAGGAAAATGCAAGCGATCTTTTCAACTCCTAGAAGAATTCCACTTCTTATCTAAACTCGAGAAAATGTCAAAGAAAAAAGAGACAATCATCCGCAATGTATTGGACAAGTACGATATCGACGGTGATTCTGAATTTACGTATTCTGATCTGTTTGAAAACTTCATAGAGAATAAAACACATATCTTCGTCAATTTAGAATTATTAACGTTGAGAACAATAGATGAAAGCAATACAATGAGTTCTGAAAACGCGCCATCTTCAGGGAAAGGATTGTTTGGAGTCATTGGTAGTGCATTTGTATCAGCCCTAAAATCATTGCCTGATGAAGTAGTTGATGCAGCGGAAGAAGTTTCAGAAGATGACGAAGTTTTAGAGGATAATGATGAAAAGTCTGCAATAGTTGACGAAGGTTTACAGTTATACTGGAAAGGGATTTATCACGAATTTGAAAAATATAGAGACAGTCAACCTGATGTTGCAAAGAATTATTTTCAGAAAGCAGCTGAAAAAGGTAATGCTGAAAGCTTCTTTCATATTAGCTATTATATAAAATCAAGACATGAAAGAAAGTCTTTTTTAGAAAGTGAATTGAGAAATGATAATACTGAAGCACAGTATCTACTCGGACAGTATTACAGAAATAAAAGACATGATGGTGATCATCAGCGTAAAAGAGATGATCAAGAAGCAAAACAACTTTTGGAAAAAGCTGCACTTAAAGGCCATATACCTGCTCAATACGAATTAGGGCGTTGGTATGCTCACCATTATACAAGTTGCATGGATACTGTCATTGGTTCATGGACGTATTATAAATACTACTATGACAATGACTATGAAAATGCTATAAAGTGGATCAGAAAAGCAGCTGATGTTGGGTTTCCTCCAGCACAGATGAAACTTGGATATGGCGGCTAAACAATAACCATCTTGTTATTATGATATTCCATATTTGCTAGATAGTAAAATAAATATAGAATGCGGTTTATCATAAAAAGTGTGATTTTTATAAATGTCAATTTAAAACATTTA
>JAAYBK010000176.1 GCA_012718885.1 Ruminococcus sp.
CAAAGATGAATACTCATCTTGAAAACTCTGCCGCAGAATATATGAATTCCCTACCGGCTCCTGTTGCTGTTATCGACAGCAGCAGACAGTTCGTATGGTATAATCAGATATTTGCCGAAAAGATCGGTCTCGGACAGGATGTGTACGGCCTGGATTTTGAAAGCTTTGTTAAAATGGATATCTCTTCCCTGCTTTCAAATGAATTTGCCATATGCTCCATAAACGGCTGTATCTACAGGGTAACTGCCGAAAAATTCGACAAGAGAGATATGAGCTTCATCGTGCTCTATTTCCATGACCAGACCGATTTCTTCGCACTGAAGAAACGGACGGATGAATCACACCAGAATGTTGTGATAATTACTATCGACAACTACGATGAGATAATGCAGAACGCTAAGGAAAGCGAAAAATCACAGGCCAGCCTTGAAACCGAAAGGCTTATCGAAAGCTTTATGAACAGCACTAAAAGCTTCATCAAGAAAACTTCATCAAATACATTCTATGCTATAATTGAAAACAAGAACCTGAAAAACGTCATAGACCAGAAATTCAATATTCTTGACGCCGCAAGGAATATCAAGATATCCGGAAAATATCCGCTCACCTTTTCTATCGGCGTAGGCATCGGTGCGGACTCCCTTTCAGAAAGCGAGAGGATTGCAAGACAGTGCATCGATATGGCTCTCGGACGAGGAGGAGATCAGGCTGTTGTAAAGACTGAGAACGGCTACCGCTTCTTCGGAGGTGTCTCAAAGGGCGTAGAAAAGCGCTCACACGCCAAGACCCGTGTCATCGCCAACGCCTTGCAGGATCTTATCGTCAACTCCGACAGAGTTTTCATCATGGGTCACAGGTTCGGCGATCTGGATTCTGTAGGTGCTGCCTGCGGATTGTCCGGCGCTATCCGACTCCTCGGAAAAGAAGCGTTTATCGCCGTTGACAGAACAAAGAACCTTGCCTCTCACCTTATAGACATAGTTGAGGAACAGACTGATACCAGCCTTTTCATTAAACCTTCTGAGGCTGAAGAGGCTATCGGCGACCACGATCTCCTCATAATCGTTGACACTCATAATAAGGAGTATCTGGAAAGCCGTTTGCTCTATGAAAAGGCAAAATCAGTTGTCGTTATCGACCACCACAGAAAAACTGTGAACTTTGTAGATAATGCCGTTATCTTCCACCATGAGCCATATGCTTCATCCGCTTCGGAAATGGTTACGGAGGTCATTGAATATTTCCGCTACGACACAGATGAGCGCTTCCCGAGTATTTACGCAGAGGCTCTACTTTCAGGTATCATGCTCGATACAAAGAATTTCGTAATGCGTACCGGAGTAAGAACATTCGAGGCTGCTGCTTATCTGAAAAAACTCGGTGCAGATACTGTCGCAGTAAAACTCCTCTTCTCTAATTCCATAGACTCATATAAGAGAAAGACACAGATCGTCGGCTCTGCAAAGATACATCGCCGCTGTGCGATAGCCGCTGCCGACTTCAAATCAGATGATATTCGTCTCGTTGCTCCTCAGGCTGCTGACGAACTTCTCAATATATCTGACGTAGATGCTTCCTTCGTCCTCTATAAGACAGGAAACACAGTTAATATCTCCGCCCGCTCCCTCGGCGCTGTTAATGTTCAGGTCATTATGGAACAGCTCGGCGGAGGCGGTCATCAGACAATGGCCGCTACTCAGCTCGATAACACTTCTATCCAGGAGGCTGTAAAGTCACTGATAGGCGCTATCGACAATAATCAGGTCACAGAACCAAATACATAACAGAAAGGCTGATAAATAATGAAGGTTATCTTTTTACAGGATGTCAAAGGATCAGGAAAAAAAGGCGAAGTAAAAAACGTTGCTGACGGATACGCAAGAAACATGCTTCTCCCCAAGGGCTATGCTGTTGAGGCTACGCCCGAGAATATGACAAAATTACAGGGACAGCAGTCCTCTGCTCAGCACAAGATCGATCTTGAGATCGCTGCTGCAAAGGAAGCTGCCGCTAAGGTCAAGGGCAAGAGAGTCGATATCACTGCAAAAGCAGGCTCAAACGGCAAGCTCTTCGGCTCTGTCACTGCCGCTAACGTTGCAGAGGCTCTCAGCAAGCAGTTCGGCGTGAATGTTGACAAGAAGAAGATCACTCTCAGCACCGATATCAAGAATTTCGGCTCTTATACCGCTGCAATAAAGTTCTATAACGGTATATCCGAAACTATTGATGTTGAAGTCAGCGAAGGCTGATAAAAACAATGAATGAAAATGAACTCCTGCTCTCCGCCCGTGAGCTGCCACACAGCATCGAGGCGGAGCAGTCCGTTTTAGGCGCTATTATCTCACAGCCCTCTGTTCTCGCAGAGGTCACTACCCTGCTTAAACCTGAGTATTTCTACAACGAACAGCATAAATCACTGTTTGCACTCATGCAGAGGATGGACTCACTGGGTCAGCCTATCGATATCGTTACTCTCTTAAATGAGTCGCTTCAGCTCCATATCTTTGAAAATGCTGCTGAGGGAAGAAGATACCTGGCTGAGATAGGTAATATGCTGCCCTCGACTTCAAATATTTCAAGCTACTGCAAGATAGTTGCAGATAAGTATTTCATACGAAGCCTTAGCTATACCGCTCGCTCTATCCTTGAGGATATACAGTCCGGTGAGCACGACTCTCAGCTCCTGCTTGATGCGGCTGAACAGAAGATATACAATATCCGTCAGGGCCGTGATGTCCGGGGGCTTGTTCCGCTGTCTGACGCTATCGCCGAGGCTTATGACAGGCTCGGTAAAATATCCGGTCCTGACAAGGATAAATATGTGGGTGCAAGGACCGGCTTTACGCTCCTTGACAGCATAACATCCGGTCTGAATAAATCAGACCTTATAATCATTGCTGCCCGTCCCGGTATGGGAAAGACCTCATTTGCTATGAATATCGCCACAAACGTGGCAAGACGCTCCGATAAGGAAGTCGTTACCTTCAACCTTGAAATGTCTAAGGAACAGCTTGCTACTCGTATCCTTTCCACAGAGGCTCTGGTCGAATCCCATAACCTCCGAAACGGCAGGATAACCAGCGACGACTGGGTAAAGCTGGCTGTCAGTGCAGGATATCTCAGCAATATCCCATTGTATATCGACGATACAGCAAGCATGACCGTCCAGCAGATGAAGGCAAAGCTCCGCCGTACAAAGAACCTGGGTCTGGTCATAATAGACTACCTTCAGCTCATGGAGTCTACCTCCCATTCTGATAACCGTGTTGTCGTTATCTCTGAGATAACACGACAGCTCAAGGTAATGGCAAAGGAACTCAATGTGCCTGTAATACTCCTTTCACAGCTCTCCCGTGCCGTTGAAAGCAGAACGGACAAGCGGCCTATGCTGTCAGACCTCCGTGAATCAGGTTCTATCGAGCAGGATGCTGATATCGTTCTTTTCCTCTATCGTGAGGCATATTACAATAAAGAAAGCCCAAGACAAAATATATCCGAGTGCATCGTTGCCAAAAACCGTCACGGTGAAACAGGTACCGTTGAACTTATCTGGGACGGCCAGTTCACAAGATTCTCCAATCCGGACTACAGTAATATTCCGCCGGAGGGACAGTGATAATGCTTGATAAGATCCTTGGATTTATAAAACAGAATCAGCTCGTTAAGGCCGGAGATACCGTGGTCTGCGGACTTTCCGGCGGCGCTGACAGTGTGTGTCTGCTTCTTGCCATGCGTGAGCTAAGTGATAAACTTGGGATAAGCGTGGAGGCACTTCACGTAAATCACTGCATCCGTGGCGCAGAAAGCGACAGGGACGAGGATTTCTGCCGTCAGCTCTGTAAGGAACTCGACATTGAGTTCAAAGCCTTTTCCTGCGATGTGCCTGCATATTCGGAAAAGACCGGTCTTTCACACGAAGAAGCTGCAAGGAAGCTGCGATACGGGATCTTCCACGACAATACCGACGGCAAGCTGATTGCTACCGCTCACAACGCCAACGATAACCTGGAAACTGCTATACTGAATCTGGCAAGAGGAACAGGTCTGAAGGGCCTGACAGGTATCCCTGTAAGGCGTGGAAATATTATCCGCCCGCTGCTCACTGTCTCACGCAGCGAGATCGAAGCATTCCTTTCAGATAAAGGACAGGAATTTATGACCGACAGCACCAACCTGTCGGATGACTATACGAGAAATAAGATCCGCCACAGGATAATCCCCCTCCTTGAAGAGATCAATCCTTCAGCAGTAAAGACATTTACTGGCTCCGCTGATACGCTCCGTGAGGAGGAAAAGCTTATCGCTTCAATGGCTGATTCCGTCTGGAAAAAGTCATTCAGCGACAACTCATTATGCGGTATCTCCGGGCAGCATAAGGTCATCAGAAGAAGATGTATCGCAAGGCTGCTCTCCGACAACGGGCTTCCCTATTCCCGGGAAAGACTGACTGAGGCTGACGATATACTCGTAAACGGCGGAAAGATCAATATCTCCGGCGATCAGTTCCTTATTTCTGACAGAAAAACTTTTTCACTGAAGACAATTGCTGCCAGATCAGGCGATCAGGAGCTCTCGGCAGAACTCAGGATCGGTGAAAACAGGATCTTTCCGGATAAGACTCTTTGCTGTGAGTTGTTAGATTGTGATAATTTGAAGAAAATTGAAGATGTTCACAAAAAATTAACATTTTACATCCTGGATTATGATAAAATAATAGGAAGAGCGATTCTCAGGAACCGCCGCTTCGGCGACAGGATAAAGCTCAGCGGAAGGGATTTTACCTCCTCCGTAAAAAAACTGATAAATGAAAAAGTGCCGCAGGGATCAAGGGGAAAACTCCACTTTATTGAAGATGACCTGGGGACTGTATTTGCCGAAAAGATAGGTATTGCAGACAGGGTCAAGCCTTCTTCTTCAACTGTCAGATTTCTGAGAATAACCATTATATAATAACTATACGAATGGAGTGGATAAATTGACACCAAAAAAGAACAGAGGCATACTGACTTACGTTATTATCATCGTCATCGCTATCGGCTGTATCTATTTCGTAAGCTCTAAGCTGGCGAAAAACGCTGATAAGACCGATTATAATGAGGTTATGGAACACTTCGATGATTTCGAAGTCGAGGATTATGAGCTTGATCTCGGTACAGGTGAGCTGACATATAAGCTCATTAACGATGATAAGGAGTATAAGTACGATGTTCCTAACGTTAGTATCTTCGTTGAAGAGACCAAGGACTACCGTAAGGA
>JAAYBK010000016.1 GCA_012718885.1 Ruminococcus sp.
ATTCTTCCTTATGCTTGCTTATGATGTTTTTCTGCCAGCGTCTGACAAAGCTCTTGACCTCTTCAGGAGGCAGGCAATTGTGCAGTCCAAGGTTCTGGGTTACCCTTGCATTGTTATCAAGGGTAAGTGTAAAATAAGGCTCCTGCGGACTTTCTGCCTTTCTGATGCCGTATATATTTGTCTCACCTCTGGAGCATCGGTCAATATAGGTCTTGACGCAGTGACCGAGCTTTGCGGACTCATTCAAGAAATCGTCCGATTTGTCGAAGGCTACTATCAGGTACTTTCCGTCGTTATAGTCGAGAGTGTGCAGCAGCTTTCCACGCTTTTTCAGTTTCTTGTTCTGCTGACTGTATTTCAGATCGGTCTTGATTTTCATGAGCCTGTCATGCTCCTTCTGTAGGTCCTTCGGAAATATCACGCTCTCTGTCCTCTCCATTTTTACGTCTCCGACCATATCTGAGTAGTCTCGGTAAAGCCCAAGGATAGCTTTGCATTTTTTATGCAGGAGCTTTGACTGCTTTTCAAGGTAGTTGATGAATCTCAGCGGAGATATACTGTTACGACTGAGAAGATATGTTATTTCTCCGCTATTCGTCTCAATACCATTCTGAGAGTACCGCCTTATGATATCCATGTCCACCTGGTAGCTTTTCACAAGTTCCTTGTACAGCGTAAATTCATTCTCAGATATATCTCTCATAGCCTTGAAGGTCTCCTTGTCAACCCGCAGGAATCTTGCAGGTGAGGACTCGGTATAGCTGACGTATCGGGCGATATATGAGTTTTTGAAATCGTATAGACCTGCTCTTATCACAGGTCCGAGCAGCTTGTACTTCCCCTGCTTTGCAAGATTTTCCAGCGCCGGTACCTGGGCGGCAGCTTTTACCAGCGCATAGAACTCAGTCCGGACATGAGGGACAACTGCCTCCAGGTCCATAGTGCCTATGCTCTTGATCTTGCTGCATATGCTGTTGAACTTATGCGGATATATGTATGCAGATGTATCTCCGAGGTATCCGGAACGATCAGAAGGACGGCACCAGCGCACGTCTGATGTGTTATGAAAGCAGTCGTGAATGTAAAAAAAGACGTCGTCACGATCCTTCTTAGGTGATATACCGGACTTGTCCGTCTTATATATCGCCCTCAGCCATTCATATACCTCTACCTTTTCCACGCAGTTCTCAGCTCCTTCACGGAACTTATGAATGTAAAAATAGACGTTAAATGTCCGCTCTGCTATAGCAGGCTCTCCGCCGTCATTAATTTCCTCAACATAAGATGCCCGTGTGCGGTATGAGAGATTATGCATCTTGATCTTACCGAGAGACAGACACTCCAACACTGAGCCGCAGTGCGGACAGGTGATCTCTCCCCTATGCCGGACGTTTTCAGCCTCGAACTCATGGCGGCAATGTGAGCAGTATCCGCTCTGTAGCTTGCCTTTCTTGTAACTGTAGAAAAAGTGCTTATGACTGAGCTTTTCCTTTATCCAGTCAAAGAATTCCTGCGGAGGCTCGTGAAAACAGCTCATGCGCTGATCTATCCTATCCATGGTCTTCTGCCAGCGGCGGAGCTTTCTCTTCTCGTTGATGTCGTCCTCTGCGTATTTAAGAGCGCATATATCATGATAATGTGTGTTCGGGAAATAATCCCTCATTACCTGCTCTGATTTGCTGTCAAGTGCAATGGAACAGTACAAGGAGAGATATGAGTTTATTTCTCCGCTCAGTTTCTTTCCGTCACTGATCCTCTGCGTTGCAAATGTGATGCCATCATACAGGTGACGATGTGAGTGTTGCAGCTTTCCGTTGATCTTACGGTATGTCGTAACTACAAGCATATCGTCAGATACTTCGGCTGTGTAGAGATTATCCGATTCCCACGAACTGACTTCTCTGATTTTTTCTGCTTTCTTCTTCATCCTCTCAGTTATCTCCGGCAGGGGATGTGCCTTGATATACTTAGCGTATTCCATAGTTCATCCTCCTCAGAAATCAAGCAGGGCGCTGAGTGTATCATCTACGGGCTCAGGCTTTGCCTGCTCCGCAGGTGCGGCCACGGGAACAGAAGCCACCGGATCTACCTTTATCCCGAAATACTCCGATACCCATTTCCAGTGTTGCTCCGGTGTTATCCTTGCTATGCCTCCTTTGCCGGACTTCACCTCGAACTTGTGCCCTTTCTCCATGCACTTGTCAAGGCATCCCCTGAGTGTGAGCTTGTCCTTCTTGATGCGTTCAATATCGCTCTCGGTGAGCAGTGGATAAATCCTCTCTGCTATTTCCTCTTCAAGTGCGTTCTTGGGTGCTCCAAGCGCTCCATAATTCTTTTCCTCTGACATCTTGACTTTCCTCCCTTGTTTCTGTTATAATATTGGTGGTATATTTTATATTGCTCCCATTCGGGAGCTTTTTTCTTTATCCGAGCTTTTTCAGCTCCTGACGTATCATTTCAACTTTACGTGAAGCGAATGCATAATCCTCCGGCTCCCACTCTGGATCACAAGAAAGCATTATGCTTGTCCACTGCCTGAGTTCTTTCTTTAGTCTTCGCTGATATCTTGCCTCAGGGCTCCATTCATGGGTTCCGCTGCACCAATGGTCGAACGGAACTATAACGTTCGGCACGACCACTATCACCGTCGGTATCAGTATCATGAACCATGCTATTTCATACATTGGCTGCTCCTTTCTCCTGTATACCTGTCGAAGCCGTGCTCTTCAAGCTTGTCCCGGAGTGCTTCAAGCAGCTGAAAGCCTGCCGAGCCCCAGAAGCTGTTGAACCCCTCAACAGGATTCCTGCACTCCGTTACACGTCCGCCTATAATCACACGGCTCTGACCGGTCGTCTCGTCACACTCATATGCGATATCCTTGATCTTGTACCTTATCATATGTATTCCTCATTGTGCAGTTGACTGCACTATTCGCTTTCTTCTACAAGAACCTGCCAGATGAATATATTCCTGTACACGTTCTTGTATCCGAGCACTTCAAGATTCAGCTTCATTTCTCTGGCTTCATCCTCCGTTTCACACAGGAGATAATATGTCTTGCCCTTCTTTGTGGTATAGAATACCTTGTACATATACTTGACTTCATAGCTGTCTGAGCGGAAGTCCCCCGGATTCAGTCCGGTCTTTTCATAGTCCTTGAGCTTACAGAGAGCTCCGTATACTGCCGGAGATACCTTTGTTACATCTATTCCATCAATGCTCCAGCTACCGTTTGATTCCCTTTTGATCAACATCCTTTTACTCCTATTCCTTTCTAATCAAGCTCATGTGCATACTTGGCAACCAGTTCATCCCAGTCATAACCACGTTCCACAGTAACATGATGATAGAACCGTCTGAGACCTGCTCTCATTTTTCTTTCATACTCTGCCTGCTCCTCAGGTGTACGCTTAGGGATGTGAACTATGATGTGCGCTTTGTCGGTATCGTAAGTCACTGTGCGTTCTGTCTCTGTTTCGGTCTCATGCCAGTTTCTGATGTCGTTTTTCATAAGATCACCTCTTTCAATCTTATGCGGTACTGTTTGTACGAGTTGCTTGGTTCTTGCGTTTCACCTGCTCTGTCTGGTATAATAAGGGCGGAAGTAGGTGATGTAATGACTATTGATGACCCCAGCAAAAAGCTTGATAAAATTACTGATGAGTTTGCTTCACAAATTAAAGCTGAATACCCCGAAAACTCACAAGTTCCCGCCAAAGAACAAGACATCGGGATTTTAGCTCATGAAATCTACGAGACTATGCGTGATTTCAAAGAAGCTATCATCGAATATTTGAAACAAGCTTAATATCTCATTCGCCGTCTGTCTCTTCTTTGCAGGCGGCTTTCTCTTCTTCCGGAGTATAGTTTACACTTATAAGCGGTATACCACTTACTTCCCTGTAAAGCTCTCTTGAAAGCTCCTGTATTCTCTCAAGCTTCTTTAATAGTTCTTCTTTTCCTTCTATTATTATTTTCATCCCTCTCCC
>JAAYBK010000177.1 GCA_012718885.1 Ruminococcus sp.
TGAACGACAACACCCTCACTGTATACATAAAGAGACTCAGAGAGAAGATAGAGAAGGATCCTCAGGATCCGCAGATAATAAAGACGATCCGTGGACTCGGGTACAGGGTGGACTAATGATAAAGATACTGAAAAATACAGAGCTTTCGCTCTCATTGAAACTGATGCTGCTGATAACAGTTCTCGGCTCGGTATACGGCTTCAGACGGGACAGGATTACCGGTGCAATATTCCTTGGTTCAGGCCTGATAATGATCGTTATACACTTTATCTGTAATGCCTACAGGCTGTCCAGGCTCGAAGCCATGTCCATTGACATAGGCCGCATTCTTCACGGCGATGAGAATGTGAATTTCAACGCTTACACCGAGGGGGAGACTGCCATACTTGAATGTGAGCTTAGCAAGATGACGATAATGCTCCGTGAGCAGCAGCAAAAACTGAAAAATGACAAGGTATACCTTGCGGATTCACTTGCGGATATATCACATCAGCTCAGAACTCCTCTCACATCGCTAAACCTCGTAAACTCTCTGCTCTCACGGCCGGATTGCACCGAGGAGAAGCGCAGGGAGCTCATTATGGAGATGAGGGGGCTGCTGGGACGTATAGACTGGCTGATAACTGCCCTCCTCAATATCTCCAAGCTTGATGCGGGTACAGTAAAATTCCGGCAGGAGACTATATCCATGAGAGATTTTCTCAGTAAAGCCACCATGCCGATACAGATACCTATGGAGCTTCGTGAACAGCAGCTTGTAATAGAAGCCGAGGGGGATTTCTCCGGCGATATACACTGGACAGGCGAGGCAGTGGGCAATATTATCAAGAACTGCATGGAGCATACCCCTGACGGTGGCAGGATAACTGTGGTCGGAAAGGCTAATGCTCTCTATACGGAAATAATCATCACGGATACCGGCTGCGGAATCTCCAGGGAGGATCTGCCGCATATATTTGAGAGATTCTACAAGGGGAAGGATTCCAGTGACAGCAGCTACGGCATAGGCCTTGCACTTGCAAGGAAGATAGTCAACAGTCAGAACGGCACCCTTAAAGCCTTTGATCCCCCTGAAGGAGGAGCAGGCTTTGAGATGCGGTTTTACAAGGGGACAGTTTAGTGACAGAATTGTTATTTTTAAGTCACGCTAAAGTCACATAGGTCTGATATAATAACATCATCGAAAGGAAATACACCAGAAATTTTACGGCTGACAAGGCCTTAAAAAACTATCAAGGAGAAATGTTATGGAAATTCTGAAAGTTGAAGACCTGTGCAAGGTTTACGGAAAAGGTGAGAATGAGGTACACGCTCTGGATCATGTATCATTCTCAGTTGAAAAGGGAGAATTCGTAGCGATCATCGGCCCTTCGGGTTCGGGAAAGTCTACTCTCCTCCACGCTCTCGGCGGAGTCGATAAGCCCACATCCGGAAAGGTATGGATGAACGGCAGTGACGTATACGCCCAGAACGACGAGCAGCTTGCTATATTCCGCCGCAGACAGGTAGGACTGATATACCAGTTCTACAACCTGATACCGGTGCTCAATGTTACCGAGAATATAACACTGCCGGTACTTATGGACGGAAGAGAGGTGAACAAGCAGCGTCTTGAAGAGCTCCTCACACTTCTCAAGCTGAATGGCAGAGAGCAGCATCTTCCTAACCAGCTTTCCGGCGGTCAGCAGCAGAGAGTATCCATAGGCAGAGCGCTTATGAACGCTCCGGCAGTAATGCTTGCCGATGAGCCTACAGGAAATCTGGACAGCAAGAACAGCCAGGAGATAATCGAACTGTTGAAGCTTTCCAACGAGAAGTACGATCAGACTCTCATCGTAATAACACATGACGAGAATATCGCTCTTCAGGCAGACCGTATAATCGCTATCGAAGACGGCCGCATTACTCGTGACGAGGTGATAAGAAAATGAATGTATTTCACAAAGTCACGATCGAAACAATAAAGAAAAACAAGATCAGGACCCTTGTTACGATAATAGGAATAATGCTTTCAACAGCGCTGATCTTTTCAGTTACTACATCCCTTTACAGCTTTATCTGTTTCGGAAAGGATATGGCAATATACGAGACCGGTGACTGGCACGGAATGGCTCTTCCGCTCACTCAGGACAGAGTAGACGAGCTCAGGGATGATCCGAAGATAGATGAGGTCTTCTGTCTCAATGCAATCGGATATGCTGATACGGGCGTAAAATCGAGCTTCAGCCCCAAAGGTGAGAAGAATAATTATAATTTTACTGTAGTTGCAGCAGATGATGAATGCTTTGAGAAGCTTCCTTACTATCTTAAAAGCGGAAGATATCCCGAGAATGACAGCGAGATAATCATATCCAATAGTTTTTTCATAAGGGATATCGACGACGAGTTTAAGGCTGCAGGAAAAGGTGAGATAGGCCTTGGAAGCACATTCGATATGGATATGACAATTGACCTTTCCAGCGGCATTGATGATATATCACTGGATGAGCCGGATACAGGAAAGCTCCTCAAAAAGGCATCTGAAATAACAGGCACTCATAAAAGCTATACTATTGTCGGAATATATGAAGAAATGTATTTCAATGATTTGATGGAAGACGATATTTACAGTATAATGTGTCTTACAAGAGGAGACAGCAAATCCGACAATGGTATTTACACTGCTTACTTCAAGATGAAGAAGGCCGGAAATACTTCTGATTATCTTAATCAGCACTTCAATTTCAATGAGGAAAGAAATGCTGGTATAAATACCAAGGCAAATGACGAGCTTCTTCAGTTCAGTCTCAGCGGAGCTACAGCAAGTGCAGGTTTCCTCATGTCAATATTTATGATAGGCGCCTTCATCCTTGGACTTATAATGTTTGGTTCTGTGGCACTTATCTATAACGCATTTGCAATATCTGTCAGTGAAAGAACAAAGCAGTTCGGACTTCTTTCATCGATCGGCGCAACCAAGAAGCAGATCAACAGGATGATAGAGTTTGAGGCGCTTCTGCTCAGTCTTATAGGAATACCCCTTGGCATACTTTTAGGATACTGCGGTATCGGTATAACCTTCAAGGCTCTCGGCAGCAGATTTGATTCTATCACAGGAATGATAAACGATTCAAATGCACTCTCATTGAAGCTTCATGTTTCATGGGCAGTTATACTCATTACCATACTGGTAGCTGAGTTCACAGTAAGATTCTCAGCATGGCTGCCGTCAGTGAGAGCACAGCGTATATCCGCAGTAGATGCTATCCGTCAGAGCGGCGACATCAAGGCAAAGAACAAGCGTATCCGCACTCCTAAGCTGATATATAAGTTCTTCGGTCTTCCCGGAGTTCTTGCACAGAAATACTTCAAGCGCAGCAAAAAGCGCTACCGTGCAACAGTATGGAGCCTCTTTATGAGCATAACCCTCTTCGTTTCAGCCTCTGCGTTTACAAGCTATCTTGTAAATGAGATAGAGGAGGAGATGCAGACCGAGAGCTATGACATAATGTACCAGACTTACTTCCATGATGAAGATGAGGGCGAAAAGCTGTTTGAAAAGTTCAAGGAAGCTGACGATATCAAGGACGCAGCCGTTTCTGAATTAATAGAATCGAGTATCAATATCAGCGAAGATCTTAGAAACGAGGATCTGGTTGAATTTGGTAATGGTTATGATGAACCGGGATCGCAGTATGTTGAGATGGTATTTGCAGATGATGAATTGTATCGTGATTATCTCAAGGATAACGGAATTGATGCAGATAAATACATGGATCCGGAAGAACCGCTGGCATTAACATATGATGTATTGTTTCATTACGATATTGAAAAAACCAGAAACATAAAAGGGCACTTTTTCTTAACAGATGATGTGAAGGATGCCAAGCTTAACTACGACTATACGCCGCAGGGATATCAGTATGCAATAAACGAATCTGGTAACGGAATGGCAAGATTCGTGAAAATGGGCAATAATACATCCGATGACCCGGAAGAGATCTATCTTACAAAGGAAGAAATACATCCCAAGTATGATATTAAAATAGGCAAAAGGATAA
>JAAYBK010000178.1 GCA_012718885.1 Ruminococcus sp.
AACGCTATATACTGCTCCTCCGGAATCGGCACAGTCTCGCCCTCGACCTGTTCCTCCTCGGAGATATCCTTTGCGTCCACATACAGCTCATATCTGTCAAGATAAGTCGGCTCAGCAGAAACACAATATGTGGTATGTTTTCGCTCTGAACCCTCGCCGTGACCGTAGATGTAGGCGAAGTTGCGAGTAACAGCAGAATCTGAAGCATATGAGAATGACAACAGATTGCTGTAGGCATCGGAAAAGATGATATGCGGCTCCGTATCCTGCGTCAGGCTGCGATCAGTCCCCTCTGAGAGATCAAGCACCATTTTGTAGGTTTCACCAACATCCTTCACAAGCCTGATATTCGCCGTTCCGCCGATCTTTTCACAGATGGTGTATACCCATTCCATGAGATTTTCATAGGATACCTGCAGCGTTGCGGTTTGTTCCCAGCAAGCCCCCGATACTGAGCCGAGTGATAAGCCGGGAATGCGACGGTTATCATTGAGGAGCGTATTCTGCCTGACAATATCATGCACAATTTCGCTGTATGCCTTCTGCGCCGTGACATTATATGTCGGGTGAATGATGCGGCGCTCCAGCAGGCTCAAGAGGAAACGCCCTCGTACTGTCAGGTAGTCGCCGTTTTCGGCATCTGTGTTTATCTGCACAGACTCAATAACACCAAAATGCTGGCTGTCATCATCTCTGCCCACGATGCGCCCGGTCTGAAAAATCGAAAGATTCTCCGGATTGGCGGCGATATACACCTCAAAACTGCCGCACTGATAATATTCAATATCCCACAGGAGCGAGGAGAAGCTGTCACACACCGCTTCCAGTGTGATTGTCAGATTGCTTTCATCTGCTTCCATGTTATACACTTCGATCTGCATATCACACCCCCAGATAAGCATTTGTGTGGACGATGGTTACTCTCAGATTTTGCAGTCCCGTTCCGCGAAGATAGAAGCGGTTTTTGCCCTCACGCAGTGTCAGCCAGGTTGAGCCAGATACAAGGCGATTGATGATATTGGTTTTCACTCCGCCACGGTCGAGCGTGACCGTCTTATGACCTGTCTTTGTGGTGACAGTAATGATGTCGCCTGCAAGAATATCTCCTGTGATCTGCAAATATTCATCGGTATCCGCATTGTACAGTGTGGGAGAACGGACATCGGCGAGGGCTTCGATCTGCAAGGTAAAGCCAATCTCGTCACCGTCATTGATAATCTCCATGATGTTCTGTGTGTTGAATTTACCCAGCACAAACGGCTCCGGATTACTCTCGGTCGGAAACGGAAATGTGAATGCGCCGGTGATCTGGCTGTAATATGCCATAACGGATTTTGTGGAATACCAGTAGATATCTGGACAGAGAATAGAAATTTGTCCGGTGACAAGCTGCTCAAAGTTGCTGACCTCGCAAGTCTCCACATAGCCCTCGGTGAAAACATCTATGCCTGCTGTCTTGTAGTAGACCTTGACATATCTGCTCGGTTTCACCACCTTGTATAGCTGATGACGGCGCTTTTCTACGCCAACACCTCGCATTTCAAAGTGAATGACCACATTCCGCTTCTCGATGAAGGCGTTGTTGAGGTAGCTGCCGTCCATGCCTGCGTAGGAGGAGGTGCTGATCGTTCCGGGCGGAGGAGAAAGCCCCTCGATCTTTGAAGTCATATACTGATTTGCAGTAGTTGTCATGTCAATCTGGTCACCGCCAGAATTTTCTAAGATTAGGCTGAAAAACATGATATGCACCCCCTTTACTTTTCTATGGAATTGATGTATAATATGGATATGTATTAAGCAAAAAAGGCAGGGAAAGCCACATGAAACTCGGTCTCAAAAAAGCCGCTATAGCTGGCATTGCAGGAGAAATACTGTATTTCATTTCAATGGGGTTGTTTTTGATCACTCAAACTGGAGCCGCATTGACATTTTGGGAATTAATGACAGTCGCCGGTGCGGTCATCATGCTGATCGTTTTGATAGTGGTAGCCGAAGATCGTAAAATACAGCAGATTCATCACAAACTCATGACGATTGCACTGTCAGGAACGGTCTTTCTTACATCAATAGCACATTTTACGAGCATTGGTGTGGTCAGAAAACTCGAATCACAGGGCATATCTGTTCCCGATTACTTCAAAATAGGAACATCCCCGAGTATAGAAATGACGGTAGATTATGTTGCGTGGGGTTTCTTTATGGGTCTTGCTTTTATTGCCCTATTTCTTGGGATAAAAGATAAAGTCATGAAAATTATCTCTGTTGCCTGTGGAGTTCTTTGCCTGTGTGGGTTTGTCGGGAGTTTCATCTCGGATCCTCTCTGGTACATTGCACCTTTGGGGTATGGGATTGGTTTCTTGGTTATGTGTATTTATGTTTTCAGATCCGAAAAAAGCTCATTAAGTACAACGCAGGCATAAAGCCCATCCACTCACACATTCAGCGCATTCCTCGTTTGACATTGGAAAATCAGTCATGGCTTCGTATAGCCACTTGACAAACAGCACATAGTGTACTATAATAGCTATATAAGCCTATGATCCGCTGAAAAGCACAAACGGAGGTATTCAAAATGAACAGAGTTGAACTGATCGATGCTATCGCTGCTGAGACTGGACTTACAAAGAAGGATATTGATGTCACACTGAAATCTTTCATGGCAGTCGTTTCTGATACACTTCAGAAGAAGGAAAGCGTTCAGCTTATCGGTTTCGGTACTTTCTCGACTGTGGACAAGCCTGAAAGAGAAGGTCGCAATCCTGCTAACGGTGAGACGATCAAAATCGCTGCATCCACAGCAGTAAAGTTCAAGGCAGGCACAGCAATGAAAGAGAAGGTAAACACTAAGCCTGAAAAGAAGTCCGGTAAGAAATCCAAAAAGAAGTAAATATCACGTAATAACAGGGGCAGGTTTTTCCTACCCCTTATTGCTTATGCAAGGAAAGTGTCACACTATGCTTAATATATATTTCAAAGGAAACTACACTTCAGATGAACAACTTATAAAAAGAAAACAAATCCCTGATGATGCCGTGGAATTTGGCATTGTCTCCAATCTTCAAGGCGAATTGGGAAGAGGTTTTCTGATGCTGCTGCCCGTATTCGCAGGAATGGTTGCAGCAACAATCTACAAGTTGAAAGGCATTGATTACCATTTGACTATGGGCATCGATGTAATAATCTCCTTCCTGATCGTAATCGCCTCAGTATCTGTCCTTACGCTGGTTCATGAGGTCATACATGCCCTTTTCTATCCTGCCTCCTCTGAGAAAGAAATATGGAAAGCGAAGGAACAAGGTGCATATTTTGTGTACTGTGAGGACGAGATTACTAAAACTAGATTTATAGTAATGTGTCTGGCTCCGATGTTTATTCTAGGAATTATACCATTCGTAACATGGTTTTTATTACCCAGTATCATCCCGATGCCTTATAATATTGCAGTTGCGATTATTTTCATCTTAATGACGCTCGTAGCAATGGGCGATGCTGCAAATGTGTATCACGTTTTGAAAGAGGTCCCGAAAAACTCCACGGTCTTCAACTATGGGTTTCTAAGATCCTTTTATAGAAAGTAAAAATAGGTACATGGGGCAAAGAAATCTCACCCCATATACTCACACATTCAGCGCATTCCGCGTCTGACGATAGATCTCCAGCCGTGACAGTGACTTCGGACTATTATTGGTCTGATTCACTGTGCGGCTGTTGTCATTATTGTAGTTGTTTACAACAGTCGTGCCGCCTGCGCCTACCATTGCGCCGGTCACACCGGACATATCCACATTGAAATCGGAATTCATCGCAATGGTCATGGCATCCGCTACGCCTGAAATTGCCTTCTCAACATACTTCTTGCTCTTGTTGATACCATCTGCCAGTCCCTTCATGAAGTCAGGCATCCAGCTTTCAAATTCTGTCAGAGGCCCCTTATCAGGCACCGAGAAGTGCAGATAATCACTGATTGCTCGTGCCACATCTGCAACCGTATTGATGAGGTTTCCGAGCATATAGTTCAGGCCGTTGATAAGGTTCTGCATGAGATCTCGTCCCCACGACCACGAGCTGTTGACTTTGTCCATGACAGCATCATAGACAGCGCCCATTGCATTTCTGACTGCGTCACGCACACCGCCGAGCCTGTCGCCGATACCGTTCCGGATATTATCCCAGATAGACAACACTGCGTCCTTTACTTGATTCATCGGATTTCTCACGATATCCGGCATCGCGTTCCATACGGACTGCACCACGGATTTGATACCGTTCAGAGCAGGGTTTACCACATCCTTCGCAGCATTCCACGTTGTAGAGATCACATTTTTGATGTCAAGCTGTCCGGTATTGATGAGCGTTGTCATCGCTGTCCAGACTGCTGTCACGATCTTTTTGATCCCGTTCAATGCGGCCTCAATTGCAGATGCAGCCGCTTTCCATGTCGTTGCGATGACTTTTTTGATGTTGTCAAGCGCATTTTCAACCACGGAAACAATTGCCTTCCATCCGCCTGTGATACCGTTTTTGATCTGTGACATGGTCGCATCAATTGCAGTATTTGCATTTGCCCAGACGATTTTTACAGTATCAAAGACCTGTTCCATGAAGCCCTGCACCGCTGTGACAACATTGGACAGAGCGTTTTTGATGACGGTGCTGATCGTTTCTGCAAGATTGCCTGCAAAGCCATTGATCGCATCGCCAACAACACCAGCGTTCTGGTTGATACCGTCTGCAAGTCCCTGCATGAAGTCAGGCATCCAACTCTCGAAATCAGCTAGCGGTCCTTCATCCGGTACCGAGAAGTGCAGGAAAGACTTGATCTTATCTGCAACGCCCTTGACTGCATCCGCGACCTTGTTGATACAACCCTTAATGCCATCCACAATACCGTTGATGATGTCAGCACCCCAGGAGAAAGCCTCGGATGCGAGGTTTTTAATGAAGCTGACCGCCGCGTTGAATCCGTTGACGATAGTGTCTTTAATTGCTGTGATCTTTTCTGTGACCGCAGATTTTACACTGTTCCAGATATTGGAGACAGTGTTTTTTATTGCGTTCATGACCGTGCTGACTGTATTTTTGATGCCGTTCCAGATATTTGTAACTGTATTGCGGATAGTGCTGAGAACTGATGAAATAAAACTGGATATAGCGTTCCACACTGCAGATACGACCGCATGAATCGCATTCAGCGTATTGGTGATGTGATTTTTAATGCTCTCCCAGATAAAGGAGATCACTGACCAGATTGCATTCAGAATACCGGAGATGAAGCCGGAGATCGCATTCCATACGGTAGAGATCACATTGGAAATGGTATCCATTACCGTGCTGACAGTCGTGGAGATCGCATTCCAGATCGTTTCAAAAAATGTCCGGATTCCTTCCAGAACGATAGTTACGACCGCCTTAATGGTCTCCCATGTGGTCGTGATCTTTTCGTGAATCCAGTCCATAACACGGGAAATAATCACATGAATCGCTTCAAAAATCGTCTCGAACAGATATTTGAATGCCTCCAGCAGCGGAGAGATA
>JAAYBK010000179.1 GCA_012718885.1 Ruminococcus sp.
ACCTCTCACACCACCGTGCGTACCGTTCGGTACACGGCGGTTCAATCAACTTAACAAGTAACACACCTTTCGGTGTAGTAATCTAACATTGAGACTAATCCAAATCGGCTTAGTCTCTCTTTATTTATTGCGAAATTTAGCACTCTACGCTGACATACATATGCGATTCGTTTTCCCATATAGGCTGTAATTTTAGCTGTATCTTTATCCACTCCGAGCTTCATCAGATTCTTTGCTCTGTTTTGCGGAGTTTTCCAGAATTTCCATATTCATTTGATTGATTATTAAAGTTTTATTCTACAGTTTTCGTTATCTTCAACATATTGGTTGTCTTACATATATTTGTAGGAAGATACCTTCCACTTGCCCTCTCTGTACTGCATAAAGATGAGCATGATTTCCTCACCGAGATTGCCGTTCTGAACGGTCGCTCTTACGCAAAGAGGTGTGATCTGTTCGCCGCTCACTTCAAACTGTCCCGTAAAGTCAAATTCGTCAAAAGGTGTTGTGCTTCTCTGTAAGTAAAGTGCGCCTTCCTTCTCAGAGAAAACAGGTGCTGAATAAGGATTGCCCTTTACAGCGTTTATAATATTGTCAAGATAATCACTGCAGATACGCTCCTCGAAATAGTCTATAACATCATCAAGGCATGAAAATCTTTCGTCAGTTACCCTGTCATAGATAACAGGTTCATCGATATTCTCGAATTCCTGTGTGTAAGAGTCGTTTTCATCAACTTCGACGCCTTTGCCGGTAATCATACGGCTGATATCATTGACGATATCCGCACCGTATCTTGCTGCCGCCTGAAGGTCAATATCATCTCCCAGCTCGGCAAGTGAAAGATCCTGAGATATAACATCATATCCGTCTGCTGTCCATGCGCCGTTATCGAATACGGCTGTCACCTTTACAGTTTCGATACCGCCGTCTACTTTGTTGTCAAATACTATATCGAAGCTCATGCCGTTATAATTCTCGGTTTTATACGCTGTTACAGGCTGGAAGCCATATTTCTCAGCTGCGTCATTCATTAAATTGTATGCAGCTTCCATAAGCTCATTTTCGCTGAGAAGTTCGTCCTCGTTCACTAATATCTGAACTGTTGTTGCCTCAACGGTAGTTACCTCAGTCAGAAGGTCGTGAACAGTTACGGGCTTTGTAGTTGTCTCCTCCACCGAAGCAAGAGGCTTAGATGTCGGGCCGCCGTTTTTGCTCATGGCAAAAACTGTACCGCCTATTCCGCCAACAAGAAGCAAGCAGGCAGCCAACGAAGCAAACATCTGCCACTTTGGTCTGTTATAGCGCTCAACGTCGCTTACCTCATATTCATCGTTTGTGTTTTCCGTAATGTTGTTTTCTCTCTGCATTTTATCCAGCTTTTTCTTACTCATAGCCAGCATCCTCTCTTTTTCATCTTTTGTAAGCACAGGGACTTCCGAAAGAAGCTCCACTGTCTTGTTGTCTGCGTTTTCAAGCATATCAAATTCGCGATTTCCTTTCATATTCCGCATCTCCTTACAGTGTGATACCGGCGGTGGCCAGCGTTTTTTTCAGTTTGTCCAGTGCTCTTGCGGCTCTCATTCGCACTGCAGAAGCTTTCATCGAAAGCTGCTCCGCTATCTCTGCTGAAGAGCGGTCGTAATAGTATTTCATGAAGATTATAGTTGAATCAGGTTCGCCGAGTTCATTTATCAGCTTTATGAGTATATTCCGCGTTTCTGCCATGTCAGACTCAGCTTCGATGTTCACATCAGAACTTATATTTACAAGCTCATCTTCATTATCATCGGAAATGTGTCTGTTTTTAGCGCTGATCCTGCGAATGACATTTATGGCGTGCCTTTTTGAAACTGTTCCGACATAACCTTTCATGTCGCCTTCGTAGTTGCTTTCAGTATCATATCCGAAAAATATATCCGCGAATATATCACTGACGCATTCTTCTATGTCCTCACGGGAAGATATGCTTCTCAGCTTGTTGTACACTATTGCGTATACATAATCGCAGTAGTTCTCAAATAAAGCATCATAGGCTTTATCCCGCGATTTCCTGTATAGTTTGCTGTATTCTTTACCTGTCATATGTTTCCTCCGGTTCTATGAAAGTGTTCCATGGAAATTGCGCTTTCATAAATAACATACACACAATAAGCGCAGACTGTCACACTATTTTTGAAAAAAATAATAAGTTTATGAAAAAAGAATAAGCCGCCAGAAGGTGACTTATAAAATACAATAGGGATCAAAGTGGAATGATCTGCGATATTTCCACTGAAAAAACATTTTCATTCAGCTCAGCGCTGACTATCCAGCCGAGTTTTTCACACAAAAGCTTAACAACATACCCCTCGCGGGGACTTAAGCTTTTTCAATTCATCACTACGCTAATTCAGAAATTATAGAATTAACAACTCTATTTCAGGAAGTATAGCTTATTGATTAATTCGGCCAATGAACTTGCAATCGTTTTATCGTCAGCCACTCTATCTTCTATCAGGCTTTCAAGATAGATCTCGCCTGTTGAGATCTTATATAATATTTTATAAGCAGAATACTCTGTCCAACCAATACAAATATAATCCTTTACTATATTAACAAGATCGGTGTGAAAAGGAACGCCTTCCTCTTCCTCAAAATCCTCGTACAACTCCTCAGTGAGAGCATATACGCCATTCTCCTGTAATAGCACATCATCATCTGTTTTTCCCTTATACTTCAGCACCGGAAACAGAACCAATCCTTCGTCGAATTTGTAATATCCACCATTTTCATTTTGCTTATCGCAGTCGTATACTCCAAAAACAGATGTGTGCCAAAATAAATTGATATAGTCCTTAATATCATCAGGAAGTTCAATGCCAAATCTCTCGAAAAAAGGCTTAAGATTTGTTTTTGTTGTCCGTGGAATAAGAAAACTCTTTTTTATCTCAGTAATAAGTTCAGGAATAACGTCCTCAAATTGACGTTGACAGCGATTAAAGAAATCCGGTTGTTCCATGGCTTTTTTACTATAACTAATCAATGCATTTTTCAATGTTCTTCACCTCTAAATCCTGATTAAGCAGCAACGGCTCATACTTTCTCTTTGTCAGAATTATAGCACATAAGTACGAATTAGTCAATCTGAAAGCGTATCAGCTTCATCTGTCTAACCATAGTATTCATATGCTCGTTCTTCACGGACGAGCTGTTTTTTCTATTATATAGGAGACTTTTTGCGGACACTCGGGCACTTCCCTGAATATAGCCATTTATAAGGCATAAAAAAGCACCTGTCTGTTTGGACAAGTGCTTTATGAGTATTCTGTAAGATATCCTTTTTGTCATTATACATTTAGAAACGATTCACTGCTTTTTCAAGGGAATGCAGATATAGCTGACTGTATCGGCAGGATTCTTTGCCGGCGGCATATACACCTCGGCAGAGTAATTTCCGGCAAGCTCGTAAAGACAAAAAATAAGATTAAGCGTCCTCATGGGTGCCTTTGTCAATAAAAAACTGAGCCACAGCGCTAATAAAAAAGTGAGCCAGTTTTGATAAAAAAATAATGAGCCACTAATCATTATTCATGGTCGAGTCGATACGGTAGGACGAGTTGCAGTTCATGTTCAGAACGAAGGATCTGAAAGTGACTCTGTCTATGAGTGCTGCAAGCATCATTTCATTTTCAAAAAGCTGTGTCCATTCCGAAAATTCGAGGTTTGTAGTGATAATAACACTGGCTCGTTCTGAACGCTCGGATATGATCTGAAAGAGCATTTCCGACTGGTATCTGTTGAAAGTCAGGTATCCATAACCGCCTGCATAAGCAGCTTTGCGAAGTCTTTAGCCTTACAGTTATAAGTTTTGAGGTACGGAGTGGAATCAATAAATACTTCGTCTATTGAGTAAACGTGAATATCCTCGGGAGAAATATATTGAAGGTATATGCCATAAATCTGAGCTGAAACCTCAATATACTTACGCATTCTCG
>JAAYBK010000180.1 GCA_012718885.1 Ruminococcus sp.
ACTGTATGCCTTCTTTTATGATAATACGGTCGACTACTATTTCGATGTTATGTTTTTTGTTTTTGTCAAGCTTGATATCCTCGGCAAGCTCGTACATTATCCCGTCAATGCGGACACGTACAAATCCGGATCTTCTTGCGCTTTCAAGCTCCTTGGCATACTGTCCCTTTCTTCCACGCACGATAGGAGCGAGGAGCTGTACTTTGGTACCTATAGGCAGAGCCATTATTGTATCTACCATCTGATCGATGCTCTGCTGAGATATCTCCCTGCCGCAGACAGGACAGTGCGGAACGCCTATACGTGCGTAGAGCAGGCGGAGGTAATCGTATATCTCGGTAACAGTTCCCACAGTGGAGCGTGGATTCTTGGAGGTAGTTTTCTGATCTATCGAAATGGCAGGGGAAAGGCCTTCAATGCTGTCAACATCCGGCTTTTCCATCTGGCCGAGGAACATTCTTGCATAGGAAGAAAGGCTCTCGACATAACGGCGCTGACCGTCAGCGTAGATGGTGTCAAAGGCGAGGGAGGATTTACCAGAGCCGGAGAGACCTGTCATGACGATAAGCTTGTCTCTTGGGATCTCCAGGTCGATATTTTTGAGGTTATTGGCACGAGCGCCTTTGATGATTATTTTATCAGTCATAATAGCTCCTTATTATAAATAATTACATCGCCGGAGGCGTTTTTATTTTTCTCCTTTTAATTCCTTTATCCTGTCATGGAGATATGCGGCGTGTTCAAATTCAAGCAGCTTTGCTGCGTTCTTCATCTCTATGGTCAGCTTGTCGATAAGTGCCTGTTTTTCAGCCGCTGACAGCTTCTTCTGCTTTGTCTTTGCTTCTATCTTCTTCTTCGAGGTTATTTCCAGTACATCACGAACGCCCTTGATGATCGTCTTCGGAACGATACCGTGTTCCTCATTATATGCGATCTGTAATCCACGGCGTCGTTCAGTCTCTGTGATAGCACGTTCCATTGAACCTGTGACGGTATCCGCATACATTATGACCTGACCCTGAGCGTTTCTTGCGGCACGGCCTATTGTCTGTATGAGCGAAGTCTCGCTGCGTAGGAAGCCTTCCTTGTCTGCGTCAAGTATAGCGATGAGGCTGACCTCCGGGATATCAAGTCCCTCACGGAGAAGGTTGATACCCACGAGTACATCGAAAATGCCGTTTCGCAGGTCTTTTATTATCTCCATACGTTCAATGGTATCGATATCATGGTGAAGGTAGCGGACTTTAACTCCCAGCCGCTCGTAGTATGAGGTAAGATCCTCGGCCATTTTTTTCGTGAGTGTAGTAACAAGTACACGCTCATTGCGGGCAGTGCGTGTATTTATCTCGGAGAGCAGGTCGTCTATCTGTCCATGAGTAGGCTTTACGATTATTTCCGGGTCAACAAGACCGGTGGGGCGGATGACCTGTTCAACTATTGTGTCAGTCTTCTCACGCTCTATCTGTCCGGGAGTTGCACTGACATATATTGCCTGATCGATATGTTCATTGAATTCATCGAAGTTCAGCGGACGGTTGTCCATAGCGCTTGGAAGACGGAAGCCGTACTCCACAAGTGTGGTCTTTCTTGCACGGTCTCCGGCGGACATGGCTCTCACCTGCGGGAGCGTAACATGGCTCTCATCGACTATCAGCAGGAAATCCTTGGGAAAGTGATCCAGCAGCGTCATCGGAGTGCTTTCGGCAGGACGGCCTTCAAGCACACGGGAGTAGTTCTCAACACCTGAGCAGTATCCCACCTCACGGAGCATTTCCATATCGTAATGGGTGCGCTGTTCGATACGCTGAGCCTCAATGAGCTTGTTGTTTTTCTGGAAGTAGTCTATACGCTCGGCCAGCTCACGATCAAGCTCCTCAAGGGCTTTTTCAAGCTTATCGTCGCTGACAACATAGTGTGTTGCCGGGAAAATAGCAGCGTGGCTGACAGTGGACTTTACCTCACCTGTAACAACGTTTATTTCGGATATACGGTCGATCTCGTCACCGAAATACTCAACTCTGACCGCTGTATCAGAGGACATGGCAGGGAATATCTCTACCACATCTCCACGGACACGGAACTTATTACGTTCAAAGGCGATATCGTTTCTTTCGTAGCGTATCCGCACCAGCTCATTGATGAGCTGGTCACGGGGCTTTTCGGTCCCCTGACGGATAGAAACGCACATGGAGCGGTATTCATCTGGACTTCCAAGCGAGTATATGCAGGATACCGAGGCAACTATAATAACGTCCCGGCGTTCAGCAAGGGCAGTAGTGGCGGAGTGGCGCAGCTTGTCTATCTCATCGTTTACGGAGGAGTCCTTTTCGATATAGCTGTCAGTGCTGGGGACATAAGCCTCCGGCTGGTAGTAGTCATAGTATGAGACGAAGTATTCCACGGCATTCTCCGGGAAAAACTCCCTGAACTCAGAGCAGAGCTGGGCTGCAAGAATTTTATTGTGGGCAAGTACAAGGGTCGGCCTGTTGACTTTAGCGATGACGTTTGCCATAGTAAATGTCTTTCCGGAGCCGGTAACGCCGAGAAGTATCTGTTCCTTTTTACCGGCTTCTATCCCGCTTACAAGTTCGTCGATGGCCTTTGGCTGGTCGCCGGCAGGAGCGTATTCTGAATGTAGGATAAATCTGTCCATATGCCCTCCTTTTGATACGTTTGTCATACATTGATATTATACCATACAAATCGAAAATAATAAAGTGCTGCGAACATATTTTCTTTTTTTAACATATATAAAAAAACGGAAACAGCTTTTGCACTGTTTCCGTCTGTTGATCTTATGATCTTATTATGAAAGCGGAAAACCGTCAGAGATCTTGTCGATCTTCCAGCTTCCGTTCTCCTTTACGAAATGCATATCAGAGAATGTAAGATCGCCCTGGATATTATCCTGTGCTTCAACTATGAACTCGTTGTCAGATGAAGAAACAAGTGTAACGCCGCCATTGATCCAGTTATAGCGTGTACCTCTGCCGCCCATAATGGAGTAGAGACCATCAGGACCGTCAACATATACCGGAGAATCTCCTTCAACGATATAGCTGAACTTATCATAGGCCTCACCGGTAAAGCTTCCGCTGAGGAAGTCCTTGATCTCGGCAACGCTTGTAAAGTTGTATCCGTATACTGTACCGTTGGTCACCTTGAAATACTTTGAATCATCAGCAAGAGGCTGATTTGCATCCTGCTGGATGTTTGTTGAGCCCAGCTGCTCTGCAACTGTCATATCCGTCATAAGCTTTGAAGCTATATCCAGATACTCTGCCTCGCTTTCAGTGTTTCCGTTCTCCTGAGCCTCTGTGGCAGCCTCCGTTTCAGCTTCGGCAGCAGGAGCCTCTGTTGTGGCCTCAGCGGTATCTGCCTCAGTTGTTGTTTCTTCAGCAGTTGTATCTTCCTCAACAGTGGTTGTCTCAGTTGTTTCAGAAGCGGAAGTTGTTGACTCGGATGAAGAGCTGCTGGATGAATTGCTGCATCCTGCAAATGCGCTCATTACTGCAAGGATAGCAGTGATAGCAATAATCTTTTTCATATTTTTCTCCTTTTCTTTCTTGGTAATGTATGCCCTTAGGCACAGATAATATTATATCACCTGTAAAAGTGGTGTCAATTCAAAAAAAGCTATAAATAGAGATGCTCGGGGATTTTTATAACAATGTGCATATTGTAATAGGAATAGTGAGATAATTGTCGATAAAATGTGAACAGTTTCTTTATGAGCTCTTCCGGAAATTATTGTCGGTAAGGATACGTGCGAAGATAAGTCCCAGTGGCAGAGCGGTAACGATTAGGAAGGCCTTTGACAGCCAGAGTGCTCCGGTGGAAACGTCGTTCAGTCCCATATAGTATATGCCTTTGTACATGAACATTCCCGGTACCATTATTACGATTGAGGGGACTGTTATCGTGATCCTTGGCCAGCCTATCCATTTCTTCATTGCCGAAGCCATAAGACCGGCGGAGAGAGCTCCTATAAATGCGGCAGCACTTACAGGGATATCGGTAAAGTCAATGAGCTCCAGCCTGAGCGTATTTGCGATCATGCCAACACATCCGGCAGTGAATGCAAGCCTGCGGGGACTGTTGTATAGGAATGAGAAGCCGTAAACTCCGCAGAAGCTGGTAATGAGCCTGAATACTATCTTCTGCCATGTTTCAAGTTCGAGCTCAGTGAAATCTGCGGGAGAGAATCTGAAAGCCATAGCGGTGAGCCAGCCGGTGAGAGTAGCCGTACCTATTATAAGTATAGCGTAGGTTATTCGTTCAAGCCCTGAACGGAGATCCAGCTTTGCAAGGTCTATGCCTCCGGTAATGAGGGGAAAGCCGGGGATTATGAACAGCATGGAGCAGATATATCCTGCCTGGTGAGAGGAAGATATATCAAGGAGATTTTCTGCCAGCTTGTCAAGGCACACATAGGTGCAGCAGGCGACAAAGACTCCGGCTGCTACATTTCCGAGGAGGGTGATATGTCTCTCCAGCAGCTTCTTGCGGACAAATTGTCCCATACCTGCGCCGAAGAAAGCAAGTATCATTTCCACAGAACCTCCGCCGAGAAGAAATGTGAATCCGCAGCAGGCAAGGGCTGCTGCAAGGGCAAGGTTGACGGCCTTGTAGTTGGCTGGGAGGCTCTGGAACTTATCCAGCATCATGTGGAACTGCTCAGCTGAGTAGCGTGAGGCTCGTTCGCCGAAGCCGTCGGCAAATTCCTCTAAGTAGCGGAGCTTTTCCGTATTTATGCCGGTGGTGTTTATGGACAGCGCATTGGTATAGGTCTCGCCGTTTTCGATGCAGGTATACTCTATGGAGAGAAGACCGATATCTGCACAGCAGGTGATATTCAGGGCTCTTGCGATCTTGTTCATAGAAGCTCTTACCCGCCATGCTCCTGTGCCCACAGAGAGCATCATAAGTCCGACTCTTCCCACAAGTGTAGCTTTTTCCTTCAGGGAGGCGTTTATTGCCGGGGAACTGTCCTCGGCATTGACTATATCGTGCCAGTCGACAGACATATGCTGTTTTCTGAATTTACTCATTTATCCACTTTCCTTTTCATGTTGTCAGTTATCAGTCCGCAAAAATCCCTCCGAAGTTGGAGGGATTGATTTTTGCATGATATTGTGTTATACTTGAATTACTTGGAGATAAGCTCAAGAGTATCTCTTGCAATGAGGAGCTCCTCATTTGTAGGAACGATCCATACCTCAACCTTTGAGTCGGGGGTGGAGATCTTTGTGAGCTTTCCTCTGATGGACTTGTTGAGTTCCTTATCGATCTTGATGCCGAAGAAGTCCATATTCTCACATACAGACTCTCTAACTTCCCATGAGTTCTCACCGATACCGCCTGTGAAGAGAACAGCGTCAAGGCCATTCATAGCAGCAGCGTAGGAACCTATGTACTTCTGGATCTCATATGTGAGCATATCAGATACGAGCTGAGCTCTCTTGTTGCCTTCGAGGGAAGCAGCCTGAACGTCACGGTTATCAGAGCCAACACCGGAAACTCCGAGGAAGCCTGATTTCTTGTTCATGTACTCGCTCATCTCAGAAGGAGTGAAGTGGTGCTTGTCAGCAACGAATGTAACGGCAGAAGGATCAACAGAACCGGTTCTTGTACCCATTACAACACCGTCAAGAGGAGTGAATCCCATTGATGTATCAACAGACTTACCGCCGTCAACAGCTGTGATAGATGAGCCGTTTCCGAGGTGGCATGAAACGATCTTGAGATCCTTAACGTCCTTGCCCATAGCCTCAGCGAGAGCCTTGGAAACGAATCTGTGAGATGTGCCGTGGAAACCGTACTTTCTTACGTGGAGCTTCTCATAGTCATCGTATGGAAGACCGAACATGAAAGCCTTTGGAGGCATTGTCTGATGGAAAGCTGTATCGAATACAACTACCTGAGGAACGTTTGCAGGGATAACCTTCTTGCAGGCTCTGAGTGCGAGAGCATGAGCGTGGTTGTGAACAGGTGCGAGCTCACGGAGTTCATCGATCTTGTCAATGATCTCATCTGTAACGAGAACAGACTTGTCGAAAACGTCAGCACCCTGTACTATACGGTGGCCGACAGCTGAGATCTCGTCCATGCTGTCGATAACCTTTGCGTCTCCGGTAGTAAGAGCCTCAACAAGCTTCATAAAAGCTTCTGTATGTGTGGGGAAGCTGCAATCCTCATCAAGAGTCTTTCCGTTGAAAGCCTTGTGGGAGATGTGGCCGTCGATACCGATACGGTCGCAGTTGCCCTTTGCGATAACGCTCTCATCGTCCATGTTGATGAGCTGATATTTAAGTGAAGAGCTTCCTGCGTTAACAACTAAAATTATCATGTTTTAATTCCTTTCACAGTGATTTTTTGTATCCGTTCCTTCCGGCGGTCATCCCGCAGCCTTGCCGGATACAATAATTGCACATAATATTATAGTACGATTTTCCGGAAAATGCAAGTGCTTTTCGGAAATTTATATAATGAAGCCCTGAAAATATCGGAATTACGCAAAACATATCCGGATATGCTGAAGAATATGTGAAATAAGTGAAACTTTTCCGAAATCCATTGAAATTTATGAAAAGAGGTAGTAAAATGAAAATCACTGGTATCATATGTGAGTATAACCCCTTCCATAACGGACATCTCTACCACATCCGTGAGACGAGAAACAACGGCGCAACACATATTGTGGCTGTAATGAGCGGAAATTTTGTTCAGAGGGGCGATACTGCCATAATGGATAAGATAGACAGAGCAAGGCTTGCAGTCCGTTCCGGGGCAGACCTTGTTATCGAGCTGCCGGTGCAGTACTGCCTTTCCTCAGCGGAAAATTTTGCAAGAGGGGCAGTGTATCTGCTGGATTCACTGGGCCCTGTGCAGGAGATATCCTTCGGAAGCGAGTGCGGTGATGTAGAAAAGCTGAAAAAAGCTCTTGCAACTGTTGAGCTTACTGCCCGTGACCATGACGACGAGATACGCCAGATTATGGAAAAGGGCTATACATACCCGAGAGCACTGAGCTCTGTGATAAAGGGTACTGATCCGGAAATGGCTGATATAATATCCTCGCCCAACAATCTGCTGGCTATTGAGTATATGCGTGCTCTTAAAATATTCTCCTCATCCATGGAGCCTTTCACTGTAAAGAGAGTTTGTGCGCCCCATGACGGAGCAGATGCTGCGAACGGCTTTGCAAGTGCATCGTTCATACGTGAGCAGCTCCTTGCCGACAATGATCCGGAGGAGATCGGCGAGTACACTACTTCTATCTGGCGTGACGCTGTGGCAGAGGCTATCAGGAACGGCAATATAGCTTCCCTCAGCCGGCTTGAAAGGATAATGCTCTACAAGCTCAGGAGCACCACTGTTGAGGAGATAGCTCAGATCAGCGATGTGGGACAGGGACTTGAAAACCGCATATACGGCGCAAGAATGGCTGGTTCGCTTGACGAGCTGCTGTTCACGGTAAAGACCAAGCGCTACACTATGGCAAGGATAAGACGTATAATGCTTTCCCTCCTTATAGGCATAACCAAGGAGGATATGAAGCAGCTCCCTCCTTATGGAAGGATACTTGCTTTCAATGAAAGGGGCAGGGAGATACTTGCCCAGGCAAAAGGAAAGACAAAACTGCCCTTTGCGTCCTCTATCGCAAAGCTTTCACAGCTCAATGAGACTGCCGAGCGCTTTGCGGAGCTGGAGATAAGAGCCTCCGACCTCTACGGACTTGCTCTTGAGACCATAACCTCCGCGCAGAAGGACTACAGGGCGAAAATTATGATAGATATGGAGTAATTCTCTTGATGATGAAAAAAATTATAGGCACAGCAGCTGTATGCATGATAGCAGCTGCATCATTGGTTTCATGCAGTTCATCTAATGTGCAAAGGGCTTCCGAAAGTGATTTTGCCCATACGGAGACAGGAGAGGCGAACAAGTCCTCTACTCCGGGAAATGATTCTGAGACACTTATCACAAAGGCTGCTTCAGAGCCGGAAACTCCCACAGAGCCATTTTCAATGGATGTAAGTGTTCCGGATGGATTTGTTCTCTCTCCTTCACACGTTATCGACGGCTTCGAGGCAGTTCTTCAGGAGCCTGAGCTGCCGACAGGCTGCGAGGTCACATCTCTTACACAGACCCTCAATTATCTGGGCTTCGATATCGACAAGATAACTCTTGCCGATGAGTTCATGCCGATAGATATGCAGGGCATCGTGATAATGGATGAGGCGTATATCGGCGATCCGCGTCTGGACGGATTCGGCTGCAACGCAAATGTCATAGTCCAGACTGCCGACAAGTATTTTGCTTCGATCGATTCTCCCTGCTACGGCGAGGAGCTTACAGGCAGTACCCTTAATGAGATCTTCTGGCAGGTCTCTCAGGGCAGACCAGTTATCACATGGGCTACTATAGATCTTAAAGTTACTACCCCTGAGCTTGTCTGGACTGCCGGAAACGGAAAGGACTTCATATTCAATTGGTATCAGCACTGCCTTACGATATATGGCTACGATCTTGACAAGGGCATAGTCTATGCAGCTGATCCACTCAAGGGAAATGTTACCTATCCCATAGATCAGTTCGAGACCGTGTATGACCTTATGGGGAATCAGTGCGTAGTCATCTGCGGAGATTCAAAGACTGAGGGACATCATGTGACTACTGAGGCTGAAAAGAGCGTTACAATGCACACGCTCAAAGAGTTCAATGAAGAACAGGAAGCTGCTGAGCAGGGAACAGCTGACAGTACAGATGAAGAGACAATGCCTGAAAACGAGGAGAATGCCGGTGATTAAGGGCGTTATATTCGACCTCGACGGCACCTTAATAGATTCCATGACTATATGGAACAGGATCGACAGGGAATTCCTTTTGGAAAACGGTATCGCCGATCCTCCGTCGGATATATCTGACCGCATGAGGAAGATGACTGTGGACGAATCCTCTCAGTATTTCATAGATGAATTCGGACTTGACTGCACCAAGGAGTACGTGATCAAGCGTATCGAGGAACTTGTCCGCAGGGAGTATATGGACAGGATACAGCTCAAGCCTAATGTTTGCGAGGTTCTGGACTGGCTTGATGAAAAGGGCACTCCGTATGGAGTTGCAACTGCCACATACAAGGTGCTGGCAGAGGCAGTGCTGAAGCGCTGCGGGATATTTGACAGGTTCAGGTTCCTGCTTACTGATATGGAGTATCCGAAGGGAAAGAACTTCCCGGATATATTTTACGGCGGAGCCGAAAGGCTGGGCTGCCTTCCGGGAGAGACTCTCGTTATCGAGGATTCACTCCACTGTATCGAGACAGCGGCTGCGGCAGGCTTCAAGACAGTGGGAGTATATGATCCGGTATCAGCTCCGGAGATGAACGAGATAAAAACAGCGGCAGATCACTACATCATGTCGCTTGGCGAGGTATATGATATAATCAGTTGAGGGCGGACAGGATTGTTCGCCCCTTTCAGAAGGTGAGAATATGAAAAAGGTAATGGTGGGAATGAGCGGCGGAGTTGACAGCTCTGTAGCGGCAATGCTCCTGCGTGAACAGGGCTGGGAGGTAATGGGAGTTACCCTTAAGCTCTTTTCTGATGAGGATATATCTGAGGCACAGAAGGAGGGAAAGACCTGCTGTGCGCTCTCAGACGTTATGGATGCAAGGGACGTTGCATATAAGCTGGGCTTCGAGCACCTTGTATTCAATTTCAAGGACAACTTCCGTGAGCACGTAATGAAGCAGTTTGCGGACAGTTATCTCTGCGGCAGAACGCCTAATCCGTGTATCGAGTGCAACCGCCATGTGAAGTTTGACAAAATGCTCCGCAGAGCGCTGGAGTTGGGATACGACCATATAGCAACAGGCCATTATGCGGTGAACGAGTATGATGAAAAGACTGGGCGCTACCTGCTGAAACGTCCTGCTGACAGGAGCAAGGATCAGACCTATGTGCTGTATTCCCTTACTCAGGAGCAGTTGAGCCACACACTTTTTCCTCTTGGAGGCCTGGAAAAGTCTCAGGTAAGGGAGCTTGCCGAAAAGGCAGGCCTGGTGAATTCGGACAAGCCTGACAGTCAGGATATATGTTTTGTCCCTGACGGAGATTACGCCGGATTCATCTGCCGTTTCACCGGAGCTGATGTTCCGGAGGGAGATTTTGTGGATATGGATGGTAAAGTCCTGGGCCGTCACAAAGGCATAATCAATTATACTGTGGGACAGCGCAAGCACCTGGGGATATCCCTTGGAAAGCCTGCATATGTGGTGAAGAAGGATATCGTGACCAATACGGTGACTCTCGGCGATGAAACTGACCTTTATACAAAGACGCTGATAGCGGATGATGTGAATCTGATATCTGTGCCGGAGATAAAAGAGCCAATGCGAGTGACTGCAAAGACCAGATACAGCCAGAAGGATCAGCCTGCTGTGGCAGTCCAGCTGGATGACGGACGGATAATGCTGGAATTCGATCAGCCACAGAGGGCTGTCACCAGCGGTCAGGCAGCCGTACTCTACGACGGGGATATAGTCGTGGGCGGAGGAACGATAGTATAAAAAGGCGATGAACGACGGAATAACTACCGTTTTGGCCGGAGTAATTATAACGAGGTGCAGATTGCTGTATGGAATACAAATACGAAAAACTGACAGATAAGATATATGTCTGCGCCAGCAGCGATCACCGATTTGGCACGGACGCTTTTCTGCTGGCGGACTTCTCTCAGTACCGCCGGAAGGATCTTGCCTGCGACCTGGGAACAGGCTGCGGCATAATCCCGCTTATAATGCAGAAGAAAATGCCACCGCAGGTAACATATGCGGTGGATATACAGGAGGGCGCAATTGAGCAGCTCCGTCTTGGAATGGAGAGAAGCGAGACCGAGGGGATAATTCCCATATGCGCTGATTTGAAGGAGCTCTGGCCGGACGCTCCTCTCGGCAGGCTTGACCTTGTGACCTGCAATCCGCCATATAAAGCTGTGAATGCAGGCTTTCAGAGTGTGATAACTGCTCAGAAGATAGCCCGGCATGAGATAATGTGCAATATAGACGATGTGTGTGCGGCAGCCGAGAAGCTGCTGAAATACGGCGGCAGGCTTTGCGTCTGCAACCGTCCGGAAAGACTCAGCGACGTTATGGCGGCTATGAAGGCTCACAACATCGAGCCGAAAAGACTGAGAATGGTATCGAAAGCTCCTGAGGACGCTCCCTGGCTGTTCCTGATAGAGGGGAAAAAGGGCTCAAAGTCCTTTATGAAGATAGAACCGCAGCTATACATCCGCAGCGGAGACGGCTTCTCGGATGAGCTGAAAAGGATATACGATACCGGAAAGGAGCAGGCATGAGCGGTATACTATATATAATAGGTACGCCTATAGGGAATCTGGAGGACATGACTCTCCGGCAGCTTCGTATGCTGGAGGAAGTGGACTTTGTGTGCGCCGAGGATACCCGTGTGACTATGAAACTGCTGAACAGGTACGAGCTGAAAAAGCAGCTTGTGAGTTTCCATGAGCACAGCTCTCCGGCGGAGGCTCAGCGCATAATAGACAGGCTGCTGTCCGGAGAGAACGGCGGTATCGTTACTGATGCCGGTATGCCATGCATATCTGATCCGGGAGAGGTGCTTGTAAGACTGTGTGCGGAGAACAGTATCGATGTGAAGGTAGTCCCGGGGCCCAGCGCAGTTGTATCTGCGGCGGCACTTTCCGGTATGAATATAAGGCGCTTCACATTTGAAGGCTTCCTGCCTGTTCCGAAGAAGGAGAGAAGCGAGAGACTTGAGCTCCTCCGCAACGAAACTGCCGTGATGATATTCTATGAGGCGCCTCATAAACTCAGGAGCACTCTTGCGGATATGGCAGATTTTTTCGGTGCTGAGCGCCGGATCACCATTTGCCGTGAGCTTACTAAGGTACACGAGGAGACTCTGCGTCTGACGCTGGGCGAGGCAGTGGAGTACTATACCGCCCATGAGCCGAAGGGAGAATTTGTACTTGTTCTTGAGGGAAGATCTCCCGATGAGGACGGCGGCATAACACTTGAACAGGCGCTTGAACAGGTGAGAGCGCTGGTAGATCACGGCGAGAAGCCAACTGATGCCTGCAAGGCGGTTGCTAAGGAGACAGGCTTCAGAAAAGGAGAACTATACTCTGCATTTTGCGGCGAATAATGCTCCGAAATGGTAAAATATACGCTTTAATGTGACAAAAAGGTGAAAATTTGTGCAGAATCCTTGCATTCTTTCAGCGATTATGTTATAATTGTTGTCGGTTTTGCATATAATGTCTTGACATACATCTTTTATTTCCGTCTTTTGACAGAACGGAGAGGAGTACATTATGATCTGCGATCTTCATTGTCACACAAAACTTTCAGACGGTTCGCTGGGAATCGAGGATATAATCGCTCAGGCACAGCGTACCGGTATAGATTGGCTTTCAATAACTGACCATGACACCATGGCTTCATTTTCAAGAGCAGACGTTCTTGCAGAGCGTGCCGGAGTAAAGATACTTCACGGCGTTGAGCTCTCTGCGTGGGATAAGGACAGGAACAGCAAGGTGCATATCCTTTGCTATGCTCCGGCAAAGCCTGACAGGCTTGAGGGACTTTGTCTGAAATGCTGCGAGATAAGAAAGGAATGCTCAAAGGAAATGATCGAGAAGGTCATGGAGAAGTATCCCATAACTCTTGAAAGCATTCTCAAGCATACTACTTCCTCAAAGAGCATATTCAAGCAGCATATCATGCGTGCTCTTATCGACTACGGATACGCTCTTGAATTCTACGGCGATCTGGATAGAGAGCTGTTCAATCCTAAGGTAGGAAGCTGCTATGTGGAGCGTGAATACCCTGATGTAAATTTTGTCATTGATCTTATACATACTGCAAAGGGTGTTGCAGTAATGGCTCATCCTGCACAGTACGATAATATCGAGCTGCTGGAGGAGCTGGCTAAGAAGGGAAAGATAGACGGCGTTGAAGTCGGACATCACTCCGCCGATGAGAACTATCGCAGTGAGCTCAGGGCGATAGCTGAGAAATATGACCTTATACAGACAGGCGGTTCTGACTTCCACGGACTGTATAACAGCGTGCCGACTCATCTCGGCAGCGAGACTACTGCCAAGGAGGAGCTGGATAAGATACTTAAGCTTGCTTCAAAAAACAAGACAGTATAATAACGGATGAATTCAGAAATGACGAATATAATAAAAGTTTTAGGAATGAGAGTGCTGCCTGCTCTCATTTCTTTTATATTGCTGATGCTTTTCATAGCACCATGCTTCAAGGGCATAGTTAATCTTGGGAATATTGCAGGCATGATAGTATCCGGAGCGGTGCTTGCGGCTGCCATATTTCTTCCTCAGGTCAAGGCTTTTGCAGGACGTCTTTGGGAGAAGCCGGCTGGAAAGGTTCTGCTGTGCTCCGCTGCCGTTGTGACAGCTGTCGGCGTTATACTGGCGGCAGTCATAAGCTTTTTCATGCTTAGGGCAATGAATGACCGCCCTCAGAGCAGTGACACTACAGTTATTGTCCTTGGCTGCAAGGTTAAGAACGGCGCTCCCAGCCGTATGCTCAGGAAAAGGCTTGATGCCGCTTATGATTTTCTTGTTGAAGAGCCGGATGTAAAGGTCATAGTCTCTGGCGGAAAAGGCAGCGACGAGATCATAAGCGAAGCCCGGTGCATGAGGGATTATCTTGTGGGCAAGGGTATAGCTCCGGATCGTATCTATATGGAGGATAAGTCCGAGGATACGGAACAGAATCTGGAATACTCAAAGGCTATCATTGAAAAGGAAGGCCTTCCGGAACGTATAACCTTAGTTACTGACGGATATCACCAGCTCCGTGCGGAAATGCTTGCAGACAAGCTTGGCATGAAGGCCTGGAACATATCTGCTGATACCTCAGCCTGGCTCATTCCCACATACTGGGTTAGAGAATGGATAGGCGTAATGTATTATGTGCTGAAGTAGAGCAGTTTTGGTTAAGAGCAAGTATATTTACCATTAAATATTTGTAAAGTTAAATTAAAAAATTACTATTGCAAATATAAAAAAAGTGTGATATAATATTTTTTGTAATTTTTTCTGAAAAGGAATGATATTAATGAAGATAAGCTTTTCAACTCTGGCTTGTCCTGACTGGTCATGGCCGGACATCTACTCAATGGCTAAGGATTTCAAATTTGACGGTATCGAGCTAAGAGGTCTAGGTAATGAGATCTTTTCAGTAAAGGCTCAGCCCTTTACCGATTCACAGCTACCTGCAACTATTGCAAAGCTAAAGCAGCTCGGTCTGGAGATCCCATGCCTTGATTCAGGAGCTTGTCTTAAATTCAAGGATAAATTCGATGAGGCAGAGGCTGAGATCACAGCTTACGCTAAACTTGCCAATAAGCTTGGCGCATCATACATCAGAGTTCTTGCAGACAAGGGACCCAAGCCTGTGGACGAGGTGGACGACGAGGTCGTTGTGGAGGCACTGAAAAAGCTGGTG
>JAAYBK010000181.1 GCA_012718885.1 Ruminococcus sp.
AGATTTGCTTTAGTTGTTTTGCAATACTAAAGACGTCTTCAGTGTTATTATTTTTCCCGATAGAAATCCTTATCGTACCCATTACCAAATCTTCATTAATTTTTATAGCTTTTAAAACATGAGATATTTCATCATTGTCACCATTACAAGCAGCTCCAGTTGATATAGCAATACCTTTAAGATCAAGCCTATGTAACATGGTTTCGCCGCTTTGGTTCATAAACGATAAACTCACCAAACCGGGTAGAATAATATCTCCTCCGTTGCGAACATACTTAACTCCTGATTCGTTTATAGCTGTAATAAGTTGGGTTTCTAACTCACGAATGTGCTCTATGTTTTCTTTTATATGGTCACAATTGCTTTTTAAAGCAGTTGCCATGCCAACAATAGAGGCAATATTCTCAGTACCGGCTCTCAAGCCATTTTCCTGTGCCCCACCATCCATAAACGACACTATGGATGTTCCTTGACGGATATACAGAAAACCGATTCCTTTAAAGGAGTAGTTATGAAATACGGATATGCAAGAGTATCGAGTTCCGACCAGAATCTTGATCGGCAGCTGCGAATGCTACGTGAGTATATTTCTGATGATAGGTATATAATTACCGTCAAGACAAGTGAAAAGGACTTTCATCGTAAAGGCTATAACAGTCTTGTTGGAACGGCGGAACCCACCCGAACACCTTACGAACATTCAAAAAGTGCGATATACAGATGATTTTGCTATAACAAGATAAACAGCTATGATCTCACTCATGAGACCATAGCTATTTTCTTTCCAGAAAAATGCACTCTCTACTTGAAATCCCCTCCGATAAATGCTATAATGATAAAAAAGCCTTGAGGTGATTCTATGCCGAACATACTGATCATAGATGATGATGCCCATATCAACGATATTGTCTCCAAAGCTCTGCGATCTGAAGGATACAGCGTATCAAGCGCTTATTCTGGAACAGAAGCATTGCTGTTGCTGACACATCAGAAGCCCGATCTGATCCTGCTTGACCTGATGTTACCGGGACTCACCGGCGAGGAGCTTCTGCCGCAGATCAAGGATATCCCGGTGATCGTAGTGAGTGCCAAAGCTGATGTTACAGACAAGGTCGAACTGCTGGTAGGCGGTGCTGCGGACTATATCACAAAGCCGTTCGATATGAAGGAACTGCTGGCAAGAATTATGGTACAGCTTCGGAAGAATGAAAAATATGCCGACAAATCACTTCTTACTTATCGGGAGATAACCCTCGATACGGATAAACATACCGTTTCCGCAAACGGCAGTGAGCAAAAGCTCACAAGAACAGAGTTTGCGATCATGAAGCTGTTGATACGTGATCCCGAACAGGTCATTGCAAAGCTTACGATATTAGACCGTATCAGCCTTGACACGCCTGACTGCACCGAAGATTCCCTGAAAAGCCATATCTATAATCTGCGAAAAAAGCTGAAAACACTGACAGGCAAGGAGTATATTTCAGCGGTATGGGGCATCGGTTTCATACTGAATGAAAAATCTTGACTTTTTCTTCACTTTTTCTTTACTGTTTTCTTTACTTTTTTGTTTTATAATGTTTTCAGAAACATAAAGGAGGTCATACCATGGACTACGTTCTGAAAACAAACAGTCTTTGCAAACACTACAAGAATTTCAAAGCCCTTAACGGTCTGACGATGAATGTACCGAAAGGTTCCATATACGGCTTTGTCGGCAGGAACGGTGCAGGCAAAACAACTCTCATACGAATGGTATGCGGTATACAATTTCCGACTGACGGAAACTTCGAGCTGTACGGTGTTAAAAATACCGACGAAAAAATTTCCGATACCAGAAGAAAAATGGGTGCGGTGATCGAAACACCATCAATCATCCCCTACCTGAACGCAAGAAAAAACCTCGAGATGCAGTATGACATCATGGGAATGCCTGACTATAAAGGCATCGACGAACTCCTCGACCTTGTGGGACTGAAAAATACAGGCAAAAAGCTTGCAAAAAACTTCTCACTGGGAATGCGTCAGCGTCTCGGTATCGCTGTTGCGCTATGCGGAAATCCCGATCTTCTCGTGCTGGATGAACCCATAAACGGTCTTGATCCTCAGGGTATCATCGATATGCGCGAACTGATACTGAAACTCAACCGCGAGAAAAAAATCACTATAATCATTTCAAGTCACATTCTTGATGAGCTCTCAAAAATAGCAACTCACTACGGCTTTATAAACGATGGAAGAATCGTCCGTGAAATGAGCGCCGAGGAGCTTGAACAGGAATGCCGGAAGTGTATGCGTATCAACGTCACCGATACTACAGTGCTTGCAAGAGTTCTTGACACAATGAAACTGGATTACAAGATAATAGACAATGAAATTGCAGATATCTACGGTTCACCTAATATCACAGACCTTGCTCTCAGCCTATGGGATGAGAAATGCAAGATAATTTCAGTTTCGGAACACGATGAGAACCTTGAAAGTTTCTTTATTTCACTTGTAGGAGGCGGCAGCGATGAATAAACTCATAAAAGTAAACTTAAAACTCATGCTTCACAGAAAAGATACTCTCCTTTGTCTGGCTGGTGCATTATTTTTTGCGTTCTTTGTAACAGCAAGCAATTATCAGACCGAAGCACTAAACTGGTTCACTATGTTTTCCGGACCTGTTATGCTGGTCATGATCTTTTCTGCGGTAGGTGGTCTTTTCATAAGCCGTGACTACACTCAGAATACTATCCGCAATAAGCTATCCGTCGGACATAAACGTATCGATATTTACCTTGCAAATCAGATCTCACAGATCATCTTCTTCTGTGTAACTATGATACTATACTTAGCTGTATCATGCATTCTTACCGCCGCATTCATAGGAACTAAGGATGCTGTTGCTTCGGATATACTGGGAAATACAGCGGTTTGTATTTTGGCATGTATAGCTCTTTCTGCCCTAACTACGTTCATTTCTATGACTGTACAGAGCGCTGCTGGCGGTGCTATTCCGCTGATCATCATGTATCCGCTTCTTATGTTCTCTGTCCTCGTTGAAGAGCTTGATATCAAGTGGATGAAAACAGTCAGCGAGTTCATACCAGTTTGTCAGCTGACTACACTTGTCGCACCCGATCAACTGGTTGGCAGACACATTATCTTTTCAATTATTTTCACTTTGTTTTTCGTTATAGCAGGTGCGGCAGCATTCCGTAAAAGCGACCTTAAATGATCCTACAGGAGGGAAACAATGGTTTATTGTCTGTTGTTATTGTCAGCAGTTGTTATCATACTGCTCTGCGTAAAGATATGCATACTGAAAAAATCTGCAAAGGAGATATCTGCGCAGTTTTCTGACAGACTCAAAGACGATACCAATAACCTCATTTACATTTCAAGCAGCGACAGGGATATGCGGCATCTTGCCGAAAATTTAAACGATGAACTAAAGGACATGCGAAAAAAACTGCTTCAGTATGAATATGGCAATACTGAACTGAAAAATGCGATAACAAATGTATCCCACGATATACGCACTCCGCTGACGGCAATAGCTGGAAATCTGTACATGATAGGGAAAACAGACGATCTATCCGAGATAAGGGCGTATGTCAATGCAATCGAGGAACGCACTGAAACTATGAAGCAGCTTACTGAGGAATTGCTTCGCTACTCTATCATTATATCCGATGAAAACAAACCGCAAACCGAGGATATATTCGTCAATCAGCTGCTTGCGGAGAGTATCAGCAGCTTTTATCCTGTGCTGACCGAAAAGGGCATCACGCCGCAAATACATATGACCGATACCCGTATCGTGTGTAATGCGAATCGCTCCGAACTTGCAAGGATGTTTTCCAATCTGCTAAATAATGCGGTGAAATACAGCGACGGCGATTTGGAGATTACGCTTTCCGATACTGGCGAGATCACATTTACCAATACTGCAAAAGAGCTGTCCACGGTCGAAGTGGAACAGCTCTTTGACAGGTTCTATACGGTTGAAACAGCCCACCATTCTACTGGACTGGGATTGTCCATCGCCCGGACTCTTGTTGAGCGAATGGGCGGAACGATCACTGCGAACTATGATGACGGTCGGCTGACAATAGTTATCATTCTTTGATATTGCAACGGCACGGAGTGCGCCCTCTGTGCCGTCTTTCTTTTTCAGCAGTTAGTTTCCCCATAATCTCCACGGACGGCTCTAAGTGGCTACTCCG
>JAAYBK010000182.1 GCA_012718885.1 Ruminococcus sp.
CCGGGTCACCCTCGTCAGCGTTACAGCAAACATACTTCTGATCTGCATCAGGAACGATGTTTCTTGCAAGCTTCCACTTCATACCAGTCGGGAATCCGCCGCCTCCACGTCCACGGAGGCCTGAATCGAGGATAGTCTGGATAACATCCTCAGGAGTCATTGTTGTAAGGACCTTACCAAGAGCCTCATAACCGTGACGGCCTATGTATTCATTGATATTCTCAGGATTTATAACACCGCAGTTTCTGAGAGCTACACGGTGCTGTTTTTTATAGAATGAGGTATCATCAAGTGACTTGATCTCGTCACCTGCAACTGTTTCCTCGTAAAGGAATTCCTTTACTGGGGTGCCGCCGATGAGGTGCTCATCAACGATACGTGGGATCTCCTCTACCTTTACACGAGAGTAGAATGAACCCTCAGGGTAAACGATCATGATAGGACCTCTCTCACAGAGACCGAAACATCCTGTCTTTACGATCTGAACCTTATCTTTAAGTCCTTTTTCTGCAAGTTCCTTCTCGAGCTCCTCGATGATCTTGGGTGAGCCGGAAGAAGTACATCCTGTACCTCCACAGACAAGAACGTGTCTTTCATATTTTGAAGAAGCATTGCCATCTTTAGTTCTGAGAGCAACCTCGCCCTCCATGCTGTCTCTGACAACCTTGAGTTCTTCAAGAGTCTTCATAAGTTAACCTCCTAAATGATATTATATGTGATCAGGCGTATTTTGCAATGATCTTGTCAACGTCGTCAACAGTAAGACGGCCGTAAACATCTTCATTAACGGTGAGAACGGGAGCAAGTCCGCAAGCGCCTATGCAACGGCAGGCGTCAAGAGAGAACTTACCGTCGGGGGTGCACTGTCCTCCGCCGATCCCGAGCTTTTCCTGAAGCTTGTTATAAATATCACCGGAGCCCTTAACGTAGCAGGCTGTACCAAGACAGACTGAGATTGAATATTCGCCCTTCGGATAGAGTGAGAACTGGGCGTAGAAGGTAACAACGCCGTAGATCTTCTCAAGCGGGATGCCAGTTTTGTCGGAAATAATGGCCTGAACTTCGATAGGAAGATAGCCATAGATTTCCTGAGCCTTCTGAAGGATAGGCATAAGTGCGCCCTTGTCGCTCTTCTTCTCTTCGATAACTTTGAGAAGCTGTGCCTCCTGCTCAGGAGTACCCTTAAAAGGAACAGTTGATTTAGCTGAATTCATTAGATGAACCTCCTTGATTTTAAATGTGAAAAATGTAACAATGCAGGCTATAAAAAACCGATACAGCAAGTGCATATCACACCACACATATCTTTATTTATTATACCATATATTAATAGAAATTTCTATTTCTAATTTAGCCTAAATCGATATTTATTTTTTGTCGTTTTTATACAAAATTTCTATATTCTTTTTTTGCTTTGCTAATTATAATGGGCTAACCAGGGTTAACACTGCCAGAACGAGTTTATATGATGAAATAATAATATTTTTAATATTTTTTCTTTTGATTGGTATATTACAATATTGTAATATAGGAAATTATGTCTTGACATTAAAATACTTTAATGATATAATAATTTCAGCCAGGAGGGATATGCCATGGAAGAAAGAAACGAATTTGCAGTTAATCATGCTACGCTGAAAAAATGCAAAAAATATTACACTATCATTTTTTATTATTACATTGCTTCATCAATTTTGCTGCTTATCTATAGCTTCACAAATCTTGTCTGCATTGGCGTTGACGCAGGTTTGATAATGAAGGCTGGAGCGAAACCTCTTGCGCCTAGCTATTTTATTCTTCTTCTTGATGCTCTTATCTTTGCCCCCTTGACAACATATCTCGGTGCAAGGATAAGCCTGAAACAGCATGATCTATCTACTATTATGATAGCGCTTTTTCTCAGCCTTAATCTTTGCCTTTTCTTATATAAAAGAAACAATCAGTTTTTTGACCGTGTACCTATTGCGTGGTGGACATTTGTTCTTTATAACTTCAATGGCATTATTGCTGCGTGCATCGGATTCAGGACGAATATGAAATATCACTGGCTCGAAGCACAGACCGGTTTCCCTCTTTTCAATGAAAGACTTGAAGAACAGAAAGTCAAGATTGACAAATTCCAGTGCGAGTATAACAGGCTCAAGCGCACTTCAACTGATAAGATGGAGGAATTGCCAGTTATCAAAAGAAATGACAATAAGCTATAAACATCACTGCCTTGTTAAATATTCGCAAGGCAGTTGTTATTTTTACATACTTATTTACAAAAAGTTACAAATCAATATTCTTTAAAATTTATTGACAAAAGATAGTTATTATTGTATATTTATTTTGTAAGATAACGCTGACGGCGATGCACAGCGCTTTCATCGCCCCGCAGAAGGAATGTCCTGCACTGCATTCCTTCGTTTGTTCATATTATTGATTCTCAGGAGGTATATTGATGAGTATCCCAAAGGATCCTGCAATTCTTTTAAGCTATGTAAATACAAAATTAAGGGATGAGTATCCCTCGTTTGAAGAGCTATGCAAAAGCCTGTGCATAGGTAAGGATGAAATAGTTGACAAGCTCTCTGCTCTGGGTTATACTTACGATAAGAATAAAAATCGTTTCATTTAAGAGCCGATGTTTATGCATCGGGATGGGAGGGAATATGAAACATAATTTCAAAAAGCTTGCAGCAGCTGCCGTATCTGCTGTTATGACTGTATTATCTATCGGCAATCTGACAGTTTTTGCAGAAACAGCCACTTCTGCGCCTACAGAAGTAACTCTGCACTTTGACCTAAGCGACAATGACGTTTCAGTTAAGCCTGACAAAGAAGGCAATCCTCAGGTTATTGAGGACATGACTCTTAAGCCTGGTGACTTTGTCAATCTTCCTGCACCGGAACTCGTCAAGGAAGGATATTATTTCGGCGGCTGGACTTTAGATGGCATAAGAGGCTTTAAACCCAATGAGGTTTTCGGTATCGGAGATACTGATGTTACTTTGACACCTGTTTGGGCAGATAAGAGCGACGAAAATTATCACAATGTAAACTATAAGGTTGTGCTGGACGGAGAAGAGATCGATACGACTACTGATATAAGTCAAAAAACAAGATATCGTAAGGGTGATTTCGTGCTTGTATCGACTGTCAGATATCAGGAGCCCAACCATGTTGCATCACAGCTGGGCTGGATGATGGGCGATTACGAATTCAAAAGCGCTCAATGGATGATAATGGGCGATGAAGACGTTGTGTTTACTCCTGCGTGGTATGCTTTCCGTACTATAACTTATACTGTCGGTGATGCAGATCGCATTTTAGGAGCAAGAGAACAAAGCTATGAAAAGATTGCATCAACCGTTAACGAAGTTGGCGGTACAGATAAATTTTCAAGAATCGGCTTTAAGCTGATCGGATGGCAGTGCGATTTTGACGGACAGTTTTACCGTCCTTACCAGAAGTTTGAAACTCCGGATCAGGATGTAACCATGACAGCCGTCTGGGAGCCAAAAAAATTCACTGTTACCTTTGATCCTGGTACGACCTCATCTGATAAAATAAGATTGTCCGGCCTTACAGATACTTTTGTTACCTGTCCGGATATCAATGTAACAAAATCCGGTTATTACTTCGCCGGATGGTCTTATCTGGGTGAAACATATCAGGCTGGTGATGACTTCCGTGTTTATACTCCGGACGGTTCATCAATAACAGCTACTGCAATCTGGAAGGAAGGCACAAAACCTGACACAGATGTCGCTTACGGCGATGCAGATTGCGACGGAGAAGTTAAGATGAACGATGCTGTTCTCATTATGCAGGCTCTTTCAAATCCTGACATATATAATGTAGGCGGAACTGCTGAAACTGCACTTACAGAAAAAGGTGCAGTAAACGCTGACTGTTATGATCCGGGTTCAAATCTTACACCAAAAGATGCATTAGCTATTCAAAAGAAGCTTCTTAAAGTCATTGATCTTCCATATGTACCTACAGATGGAACTGATTTATAATAATAAAACAATCCCGCCTATAAGCATCATACTTATAGGCGGGATATTTTTTTATATTATGCCCAGACCTTCAAGAAGAAGTTTGAGACCGATAAGGATCAATACCGCTCCTCCTGCTATCTCAGCCTTTGATTTGTATTTGCTTCCGAATCGGTTTCCAATAACAACTCCGACAAAAGACATCGCAAAAGTTATAACTCCTATCATGGTGACAGAAAAAGCAAGGGCGACCTCCTCTGCGGCAAAAACGATACCAACAGCA
>JAAYBK010000183.1 GCA_012718885.1 Ruminococcus sp.
CAAGCGTGCCGCCAACAGCTACATTGCCGTTAACAGTCATCTCGTGATTGATAGTGAGATCCTTCTCAACTCTGATACAACCGTTGACTACTAAAGGACCGTTGCCTGAAAATTTGATACTTCCCATTGAATAGAAGCCTGCTGTCTTATTGTATGCAACGCTGCCGTTGTATACAGAATTTACCCATGAACCAAATGTACTCTGGCCCATCTGAAGATCGGATTCACCGTCGCCGTCCATAAGGTAAACACTTGAATTGATGATAGCATTACTTTGCTGATTATTTGTGTGGATAGTTCCGGCAAAGAGATTGAACGGAACGCTTCCATCCTTGCTTCCTATAATACAGCCATTTGAAGAAGAAAGCTGGAAATCACCGTCTACATAGAGGTAAGGTATCTCTGTGAACTTAAGTCCGCCCTTTGCAACATCCTTAAATTCCTTAGTGAAGTCTACATAAAAACTACCATTGTTAGGGAAATATACATCGCCCCAGATAGTAGCACCCTTAGACTTCTGAGTGTAGTACAGAGCCATTTCTGTCATTACCTTATAGTTACCGTTGATAACTATAGGTGCTTCCTGCTTGTTCTGATCCTTAGGAGTATAGGTTATTCCTGTCCAGTACTCACGATCTTCAAGAGTAGTCGGAGCAGGATCGCCTTCCTTATACTTGAAGTATGTAATACCGTCGCTCCATGACTTATGATCGCCTTCCGGCTTTGTCTTGTCGTACGGCACACCAATACCCATTCCGATATAGGAACCACCGAGAACGGTACCGCCGTTTCCGTTAGGACTTGTGCCGCCCATTGTAAGATATCCAGGACCGTCGTCAGATTTAACGACGGGATCCTGTATTACGTGTGAAGTGATTGTTGTTGTTTCACCGCCGAGTGTTACGTCAGCGCTGATAAGAAGTCTGTTTTTCTCGGCCCACTGCATCTTAGCTGGATCAAAGATGTAAACTGTGCCGTCATATGAGATCTTTGCATTTGTGATCTTACCGAGTGAAGGCTCATTGATACCAACGTCAACGTTGATACTTCCACCCTCAGTTATTCCGGCAACTGCATTTGCAAATTCGTTATCCGTTCCCACAGCTGCGAGGATACTATCGATCGCAGCACGGGCGGTATACGAAGCCTGAGATGCCGAGTAAGATTTGTGAGCTCGCCTGTTTGCAGCCGAAGCCAGCGCCAGCGCACTCGTCATGAAAATGATCATCAGCGCCAGAACTGAGACAACTGTAAACAGTACTGAACCTTTAAGGGTTCTTTTTTTCTCAGTTTTCATTTTTCTTAACCGCCTTTCTGGTTATCATCACTCAATAACTGCTACGGATAGTGCGATTAGTCCTTGAATTCAGGTTTCTCCATGTTATAGATAGAATAGAGTGAAATTACGATATCTGACTTAATAACCGTATCGTCTTCAAGATTCTCTCTCTGCTGGTCACTATTCTGCTGGTTGTTCTGTCCCTGCTGCTGGTTGTTCTGATTGTTCTGAGCAGCCTGCTTCTTCTCGTCGCCCTCTTCGTTGTACTTTTCCATGCCGATAGATGTGATGAGAACTGCCTCGTCGTAATCAGCTATCATATCCATATACTTCCATACATTTGCCTTGGTACCAACGACAGTAAGACCGTATCTTGTAGAAATGATAGTTTCAACATTTCTGCCTTCGATTGTTGAAGCTTCCTTGCTATCGGCTTCCATCTTCTCCTGAAGTGTGCCGTTGATATCAGCGCTCTCACGAAGTGATGGTGCAACATCTACATACTGCTCATAGTAGTATGCAAGTGTATTTGCTGCTAAATCATCGACCTTGAGTTCGATAACCTCACACTCACACTTGTTAGCATACTCCTGCATGAACTTATCAAGGAGTGTTGTTCTGTCGATGTCGCTCTTTTCAACGAATATTTCGCCGAGGCTTGAAGCCTTTTTCTGTGCTTCTTCGATGTCCTTTTCAAGCTGGGTGCCTGTAGCAATACGTCTCTCGATTCTGTCCTGTTCGTCCTGAACCTCTGTACGTTTTTCCTCATTATCCTTTATAGCAGCTCTCTTCGGCTTGATAAGTCCGATATAACCGCCGATGATTATGAATAACGCAAGAACTATACCAAGGATAACCTTGTCTCTGTAATTTAATTTCATTTCAACTCAACCTCCCTTAGTTAATACTCTCTTCCACTTTCTTCTTTGCCTCTTCCTCAGCTGCAAAGATATCAGCGGCAGCACTGGTTTCACCATTAACTTCGAGATTAAGTGTCATGTGAAGCTGATCCTTAGCTTCCCTTTCAGGATGTTCCGGATCCTTTACACCCTTTTCAATATTATAACCGGGATAAAGTGTAGCTGAGCGGAACTCAGATCTTCTGAATGTCGGTCTTCCATTATCTTCCTTGAGCTGAAGGAGAGCATCTACATATTCAGCCGGGAACTTTCGAGCATAGTCCTTGCTCTTTTCGAGATCTACTACATCTAAATACAGATCGAAATTGATGATGCCGTTCTGGAAGCCATGATATTGGATTACTCCATTTGCGTCTTCGCCATATACCTTCTTCCATACATCCTTAGCAGTCTCACGAAGAATATCGAACTTTCTTCCTCGGATAACAGGCTGTGAATCATATGCAGCTCTTGCATTCTGTACCTGTGTCTGGTAAGCGATCGCCTGATCTTTCTTGAGTTCAAGTGCTGTTATATTATCGAGCTTTGCCTTGGTTGACGGGCTGTCGATAAAGTCCTGAGCCTCTGTGATATCCTTCTCGACGCTCTTATTCTTCAGGTGGAAGCCCAGATAAGTACCGCCTACGATAAGGAGTGCAGCAGCAAGAGCTCCGAGGAGAACGATGTTTCCTGAGTTGTCGTTCTTTACCTTGCTTCTTACGATAGCACCGAGGTCTGTTTCGAGGAGGTTGATCTTCTCAGTGTCCTTGTTTCTCTTGAACATAGCGCCGATAGCGTTAGCGTAGAGGGAGAACTCAAGGTTTTCATGTCCGTGGATCTGAGGAGGAACGTTGATAAGGCTGGTCTTAAGATCAAGCTTTTCAAGTTCATCTGTAAGTCTTACGTACTCGTGTGTGTCTCCGTAGAAGATAACGTTCTCGATAGTCTCACCGGTGTTACGGCTTCTGTGGAACTGTAACATACGGAAGATATTCTCGTTGACTGCCTCGAAAACGTAGTCATCGGAGTAGCCGTAGTCTGCGGCATCGATGGAAGCGAAACGTGAGAATGAAAGTGAGCCCTGCTCATAGAGGTTGAGTGAGATGAAGTTATTGTCGATCTGAACTGCAAGGAGAGGCATCTTGGATCTGATCTTTGTATCAGCAAGAAGAACCTTTGTAATACAGTTGCATCCGATCATAACTGATCTCAGTGAGATACCGAGAAGCTTGAACACTTCTCTGTAGCTGTTTACGATCTCAAAAGGACAAGCTGTAGCGAGGATCCTGTATGCAGGCTCGCCGCCCTCTGTGTTCTCTGCGTCGCCTACGATGATGTAGGATACGCTGTAGGAATCGTCAAGATTGAGCTCAGCCTGCATCTGCTGCTTAACTACCTTCTGAAGATCCTGAGTCTTTACCTTAGCAACATTCATTTCCTTGAATATTGTAAGGTTGGAGGAGATCGATACGATAGCCTCCTTGTCGGGCATTTTATGTGTTTTAAGAACTGCGTTGATGAGAGTAGCCACATTGGGGACATCCTTAACATGGCCGTTTACAATAAGGTTTTCTTCAACATTAAGGTTTGCAGCGGAACTGATCTTGATCTTGCCGTTGCTTTCTGTTCCCTTAACGACACGTATATTTCTATCGGTAATATCAAATGAAAGCATTTATCTTTCCACCTTTCCGTTTTATTCGTTTTCGATACCCTCGAAGGCACCATAGAGTGCTGGGTAAATACCGCAGACTACAAGACCGATGATGACACCCATGAAGATAAGGAGCACAGGCTCGATTATAGCTACGAGACGCTGAACAGCTGACTCTGATTCATCTTCATAGTATTCTGAAGTCTTTTCAAGGATCGAATCCAGCGCACCGGACTCTTCACCAACGTAAAGTACTGATGTGAACATCGGCTCGAAGATCTCAGTTCTTGTGATAGCTGCTGAGATCGATTCACCCTGTTTTACCTCGTCGACAACGTCGATGAACTTCTCATCGATGTAGGAGTTGCCGAGGATAGCAGATGCTCTCTCAAGGCTCTCTACCATCGGGATACCGCTGGAGTAGAGTGAAGAGAGGGTACGTGCAAAACGTCCGGTATAGATCTTGGTGATAAGAGGACCGAAGCCCGGGCCCTTAACGAGCAGCCTGTCGACTTTAAGTCGGAAGCTTGGTGATTTAAGAGCATATTTGAGGCCGAATATGAGTGCTACGATAATTCCTATGAGCAGATACCATTTCGATCTCAGGAAGTCACTTATGCCCTTCATTACCTTTGTAAGAGGAGGCATCGTTGACGGGTCTTCATACATTTCGATGAATGTCGGCATGATGAACGTAAAGAGGAAGATAACGATCGCAATACAGAGCACCAGGAGGATGATCGGGTAGATCATAGCGCCCTTGATGGTGTTTTTCAGTTTATTTTCCTTCTGATAGTGATCTGACATTCGCTGCATGATGATATCCAGTGAACCACTGGTCTCACCTGCGCCTACCATTGAGATCAGGAAGTCCGGGAACGAACCCTCATGCATTTCGAGAGCTGAGGAGAAGGATTCACCCTTCTGAACGTTCTCGTAGATGTCCTGCCATATAGCTCTTGCTTTTTCGTTTTCCTGTTCCTTGGTGAGAATGTCGATCGATTTTACAAGTGTAAGACCAGAGGTAAGCATGGCGCTGAGCTGACGGCAGCAGAATGCTAGATCCTTGGTTTTGAACTTGTACAATGATTTTGACTCGGTTGAATCGCTTTCCTTGTAATCTTTGACGTACAAGCCTTTTTCCTTAATTTTCTTTAAGAATTCCTGCTCGTTTTCCGCATTGATTATGCCCTTGACCTGTTGGTTCTTAGCGTCCTGGGCTACATAGGAAAAACTCTTCATGAAACCACCTCCATTAATATTGCTTTTGCTATTCGTTCACACTGTCTTAACATTATAATTATATCATTTTATATGTTACTTTTCAATCTCTTTTTTGACTTAAATCACACTGCCATTTTTAGTAATATTTACCAAGCATTATACATAATGTAATTTACAGCCTTAAAAATGAAAAAATAATTCTACAAAAATCAATTTTCAAGACAGCACAATAGGAGCATTGATGTCCCAATGCTACCGATTGTTAAACTTATACAAATATTATATCACACTCAACTTTAAATTGCAACATTTAAGCGCAGATTTTTTCTGTATTTTTATAGAATTGTTAAGTACAGCAAAACGCTTACCCCCATTTTATGCATTTTGCCGTCACTGACAAAAACCACCTTGTCCATTTGTCATATTTTTGCCATATACATATATGATTTTTACTATAAAACGAGCAGCAAGGAAGAAAAAATGCACAAAAAAGAGCCGCAAAGAAGCTCCATCTTCCTTGCGGCTCTCTTTAGTTTTAAAATAGTATATTACTCCTCCGGCCTCTCTCTTCCGGCAGGGAACGGTCTGACGTTCACCGGCTGCATGGAATACCTTATGATGTGAGTGACCTCGCCATACTCCGGAGAAGCTGTCATGCACAGCTCAAGCGGCCCGGCATCGGCTGTAAAGTCAGCTGATACAGGCCATATCAGCTTTATCCTTTCAGCTTCCACCACCTTCTCAAGCGCCTGTACTGCCCAATATCCGGCAGAAGTAACTCCGCTTATAACAAAGGAATGATCCGCAAGATCGTATCCATTGTGCATACGATCAACGTAAATAACTATGGTGTCTGCAAGCTTTTCTCCCTGTATGAAAAGTTCTCCAAACTCATATGTAGGGATATTTTTCCCGTTTGCTATTATCTCCATCTTTTTCCCTCCTTCCGGAGCGCTCCGCAGTGCCCTCCATAAAGGGACAGAAAAAAACGCCCATACAACGCAAAAACATTGTACAGGCTTGAGATAAGGCAAAAAATCGGAAGAAATTATATGAAAAATGGTGATTTCTTGTATTACTACACACAGCCAAGGCGCTCTATCAGATACCTGACACCGTGAAATCGACTTCCACCTTTGTCCACGATTTAAAATCAGCAGCATCAACTATGCACGGAGAATAACTGCTGTCATCTGCCGGGACCTTTCCGCCGACCGAGACTGCATCCTCCGGAATACCGCCTACCCACGTATTATAGATGTTTGAGCGCAGCTCCACTCCGTCGTCGGACGATGTATAATTCTTCGCCTTCATAGCGATCTCGTTCCCGTCCACACGGATAGCATCTATAGTTATGACTGCATTTGGATAAAGCTGCTTGCCGTCCTTTATAACAACTGCCGCAAACATCAGTCCATTCGGCTTTATACTGTCATCTTCAGCATCTCCCGTAGTATCAAGACGGAAGCCGTTTGTATCAGCATCCACGCTTACAGTATAGCTGCCGCTGCCGTTGATGTGCGGCACTCCTGCACCGTATGACAGCATAGTATGAGCAGGATCGTCCTTTTTTCCAGCATACTGTATCCAGCCCTGCGCTTCGTTTATGTAGAGAAAAGCATCACCGGACTCAGCTCCTACCGCCTCTTCTATCTCAACAGCAGTCTCCTCCGAGCTGGAAGAACTTTTGCTTCCGCAGGATGCAGCTCCGCACACCATTGTTGAAACGATCAGGAATAGGCTCATTTTTCTTAAAATCATCTTCATTCCCTCTTTCTCTTTATATCTGCCAATGGTTACCATACTTATATAATACACAATTTCGCGTCATTATTCAATTCGTTTATTGTACAAATTTCAACTTGCCTCCATATGCGGATTCAACAAAAAGCCCCGGTCATATGTGTGGTACTTATATAACAGTATATGCCAGATACTCGGGGAAAACCTTTCTGAGGAAAGGTTCTTCCCCGAACCCCTTTCCAAAGACTTTTAATCTTAATTTTCC
>JAAYBK010000017.1 GCA_012718885.1 Ruminococcus sp.
AAAAGAAAAATAAGACTATACCAATAGTGAGGCGAAACTCAGCCCCTTGTTTGCCACATATTGTTACTAAAAACGACTTGAAAAAACTAAAAATCACTTGAGGTCAAGTCCTTAAATCAGGCTATTTTTCGGTTGTTTTCGCAAGTTACTAAAGATCACTGAAGTTCTTCCGGTCGATTCAATTCCCGTACGGGTCACCATTCAACAATCCCACAGATGGCTAAAAATAGCCGTTTGTGGGTTTTCTTTTTTCCTAAAAAATGAGTTTGTACGCTATTTGTACGCTACGCAAATTTTTCAGCGTATAAGCCTCGCTTTTTTACATTCTCCCTTATGCATAATAATGAATATTATTCATTTAGCTTTTATTACAAAAAATAAGCTCGCTGTCTGTTATTTCATCAGATGTCAGCGAGCTTATTCTTATACTATACCTTCATGGTATTATTCTGATTCTGTATCCTCCTTCTGCGGCAGAAAGGCAAAAGCTTTATCCATTGCTTCCGATACTTTTGCCTGTGCATTCTGAAACATATGCGAGTAGACATTTAAGGTGGTTCCCGAATTACAGTGACCTAACGCTCCTGAAACTGTTGTAACATCAAGACCAGCTGAAATAAGTGAACTTGCCGCAAAGTGTCTGAAACTATGTATACCGTAAAAAGGCATATCATTCTTCTCGCAGAACTCTTTCAGCCAGCCGTAGGGTGTCTGATTGTTCATGGGTTCGCCATTCCATTTAACAAATAAACGGTCAGTTTCTACCCACTTGTCTCCGAGGCGTAGTGCTTCTTCGTCCTGCTCCAGCTTATAGTCTTTCAGTATCCCCATTATATACGGAGATATTTTTAAAACTCGCTGAGAGCGTTTTGTTTTTGTGGTGTCGGTATATATACCACGCTCTGCGGTATAATTTGAGGTACGCTTAATGGTAATGATATTGTTCTCAAAATCAATATCCTTCCATTCAAGGCCGAGCATTTCGCTCCTGCGGAAACCACTGTAAGCTACCAGAAAGAAGAATGCCTTATACTTCAGAGGCTCTCCTTGAATAGCAGTAAGCAGATGTGCCATCTCTTCCTGTGAATATATCTGTTTCTCCTTGACCTCGCCTTTCGGGATAGTTACCTTCCTGCAAGGATTGTCCGATACCAAGTCCATACGGACCGCATAGCTGAATACGTCTGAGATAAAGCTCAGGTTGTGACGGATCGTTTTCGGTGCGAGAGGCTTGCCAGTCTTTTCGTTTGCCCCCTCCTTGGCGAGAGAGTTCACAAAGCTCTGCAACTGCCTTGCTGTGATCTTGTCGATACGCAGATGACCGATAGCAGGGTATACACGGTGCGTGAGCTGGAGCATACGCTCATATGTAGTGCTCCTGAGAGTATTCTTTGCGTAGCTCTCGAACCATTCCTCCGCAAGCTCCTGAAACTTCATAGCCGAAGCCTTGTAGCCGTGATTGACAGCTTCCTCAAACATAACCGCCTGACGGTTCAGTTCCTTTTCAATCTGTCGCTGTGACATACCCTCATCAGGCTTCCAGGTCATTGACTGTTCCTTGTGTCCACCGTACACATCATAGCCGCAGCTCACACGGATAGTGTAGCTGTTACCACGCTTCTGTATTGTAGCCATATATTTTCCTCCATAAAGAAATATGACCTGCCTTTCGGCAGGTCACGTTATTTCATGATTCGAAGTAGCTTAAGAGTTCATTCTTTGCTATGAGAATCTTTCCGCGAACGCCCGCACCACAACGCACACTCTTAATTTTGCCCTGAAGAACCAACTGACGAAGTGTATGCATTGATAAACCTGGGATAACATCTAAGCTTTCCTTGAGCGTAAGCATCTCAACAGGTTTATTGTGCTGCTGTTCAGGCATGACATCAACCGGTACCTCTCCGGCTGATGTAAGTTCAAAAATGATTGCAACAAGCTGTTTAGCAAGCTCTGCTTTTCTTTCCATTGTCATTAAAATTCCTCCTTATATTTAGCGGCGGTACTATTGACCTGCTCCGGCTATGCAAGTAATATCTCCTCATGCATATTGTAATAAGGAGAGTCGTCGAGACCGTACCACGCTCCGTACTTGGAACGGTACAGTTTCGGCTCAAACCCTGAGCGTGTGAGCTCGCCGTACTTATCGATTTTTATGATATCCCCCTCGTCTGTTTTGATACGCTCATTTGCGAACTTGTGAAGTCCAATACGTTTCAGAGCATTCTTCATGATACTCTCGGTGGATGCGTATACATACAGCCCGATATCCTTGAAGTGTAACAGGCACATAGGGTTGCTGCCTTTGACAATGTATAAGCTATTGCTGTCATCAAGCACTGTGAAGGTGAAGTTGCCTTCAACAGTTTCAGACATATACTTGAGACTGTCGAAGCCCAGCTTTCCCTGCTTTTCAATAAGTTGACAAGCGGCGTAGCTGTCAGTCTCTATGTGTGTGTCGGGTATAAGCTTGTCCTTGCGGAGCTCACGATCATTCCACAATACACCGTTATGAGCAAATGCAAACGAAGTAGCGCCGGCTATACCGGCGAAGGGGTGGTTGTTAAAATTAAGCTTTTTATCGCCTTGCGTAGCCATTCTGGTATGCCCCATGACTGCTCTTGTTCCGTCAGGCGGATTGAAGTGAAGCTTATGAGCAGGCTTAGGACGCTTATAGATTACGACCTTGCCGTTATTGATGTAGCTGATACCGGCTGCATCTGTGCCTCTTTCCTCAGCTGCGTTAGCCAGTGCCTGTGTAAGTTTCTTCAGCACCTTGTATGGTACTATGTTTTTATACGATAAATAGCCAAATAATGCACACATTTTAATCGTCCTCCTCGTCATTGAACGGCAGATCAAGTGAGCCACCAGCTGCGCCTGCTCCGCCTACTACAAGTGCGATGACTGTAATCGCTTTTATAACGTCCTTTATATCCTTTTCAGTCTCAGGATCAACGTCAAATAAATCTGATAATAAGCCCATTATAAGTCCTCCTCCGTTTCTTCAATCTCATTTATGTACAGCCGTCTTTCTTTCAGATAAGCTATCAGTTCCGGTTCAGTGATGTTGCTGACAAACTCGCTCCAAGACAGCTTGTATAGACCTTCTTCCGAATAATCCAATGCTACGTCGATAATTGCATTGACCAGCTCAAGAGTTGCAAGGAAGGTATTCAGCTTTAAAGTACCTCTGAACATACGAAATTCGATAGTCGCCCAGTTCATAAGGTTTACCGCAGCATATCTACCATTGTTGCCCTTTTTAGCTTTGTCCAGTATCGCCTTTGCTGAGTTCTCGTAACCGTATCGGCTTGCCCATCTGTTCATAGCGTATTCAGAACGGCGGGAGAACTTCAGAAGCTCGTTCCAATGATGCTCCACAAAGTACAGGATACGGCTTATTACTTCATCCTGCTCCTCTCGACTATTGCCGAAGCAGTCACGGTTAATATGCACATGCAAGCCGCAAGTCGATGTCTGATGCGAGCGATATCCCTGTGATATAGCCTTTTTCATTATCTCGTTCCAGCAAAAGTTCTTGTGAAAATCCAAACTGAAAGGCATCGATACTATTTCAAAGCCGCTATCTAGACTACCATCTGACTTTATATAAATCATTTGGCTATCAGAGATGCTATTGGCAATTAGCAGTAGTTCTTCGGCGTTATCGTCGTCCTTGCCTGCACCGTCAATCTCCAGCTCAATGCCGAAATATCGCTTTGAATCACCGTAGAATACAGGCTCAGGCTTGTAACCGTAATCGTGGATAGAACGGTTCCTGTCAACTTCATCGTGATAACACTCGGAGCAGTAGTCGTATCCGTCGAGGTGGAAGGCATCCTCATTCCGAAGTAAAGTATCACAACAACTACACCTTGTAAACCTCGTACGCCAATGCCGCCACACTCGCTCCACGTTGCGCCACAATCGGTTTTGCGAGTGTAGGTGGGGTACCAGTCCGATTTGGACTGCTACGGCAAAAATGGGCGTTTTTGAGCGTGACAGTAACTCAGCCGTGACGGTAAAACTACCGACACGAAAACCTACTGACACGCTCCGCAGATGAATCTATATAGACGTTTGTGAGCTGTCTGGCAGTGCCTGCGTGACGGTAACATTTCTACCGTCACTACTGTCACGCTCGCCGTTGTAATGAAGAATAATAACTCGACCTTTATGAACTCTTTCGTACCTGAATTCAATTCCGTACTTGCTGAGCTCGTATCCATTCTGGACTAAGTCTCTTGTAACTCGATTCGGATATATCACTTCATCGGTAACAGTTTTCAGTTCTGTGACCAACTCAGTTGCAGTACCTTCAAAGTGGATTCGCTCCTTGATGAAAAGATAAACAGCAGAGAGAACAATATTGTCGCGGCTCTTCTGCGTCGCAGGTTCGTTCTCAACTATCCAGCGCATGACATCGGTATCGAAATGCATTCGCAGTTCAGTGTATTCAATGTCACGCCCCTGACAATACATAATAGCTTTTCCTGAGCCGCACTTTGTTTCCTTGAGCGCAAAGTTTCCGTCAGTAGCTCCGCCGATACCTGTACTGCCTGTCATCATAACAACTATCAGTTTTGCTATCAGCAGAAGTAAAGATATATCGGTGCTAAGACCTGCCCATTAGCATGTTTGCAATTGTTTTGTGTGAGCCCTTGCGCAGTACCGTTCCTTTCATTCCGCCTTGCGTGACGAGAGAGAAGTAGATCATAGCTCGATGCGCTAAGCCCCTCCAAGCCATCGCGGCGCACTTAACTGCTGCGTTATCACTCCTGCGCAGGATATTTAATTGTCAAGATTCTTTGCCCTCTAATTATAGAGAACTGGGAGAGGCGTTTTGATAACCCTTTCCGGCAAATTTATCAGACAATTTTCCATTTCTGATAATTGCCCTCTACTTATAAGGGAATGGGAAGGGCGTTTTGCACAGTCTTTTTGTAAAACTTTGTAGGACTGCACAAGCACCGAATTATTTGTCCCTCTACTTATAGGGGAATGGGAAAGCACATTTTGCCACCCATTTCATAATATTTTCATATTATTTTGTAGAGGTGCATAATTGCCGGCTTATGAATGTCCCTATTTTTATCGCCTCATATAGTAGCCGTTGGGAAGGACTGTTTTGTCCGACATTTTTCAAACTTTGTATGATTACACAAGTCTGAGCAAATAATACGGCTCTGCTTTTGTGTCCTTCATAAAGTAGCCGCTGAGAGAGGCACTTTTTGGCAATCTTTTTGAAACTTTGTAGACTTGCACAGAATCATGTTTGCCGCTTCGTGTATTTTGCCAATTATAAAACTAACAACTATCAACTTTGCTATCAGCAAAACCGAAGATATACCGCCGTTTGCGATAGCCTGGTAGCAAGTTAGCAATTTTTTTACAGGAGCCCTTGCGCAGTACCGTTCCTTTCATTCCGCCTTGTGTGACGTGAGAGAAGTATTTCACAGCTCGATGCGCTAAGCCCCTCCGAAGCTGTCGCGGCGCACTTAACTGCTGTGTATCACTCCTGCGCAGGATATTCAATTGTCAAGGTTCTATGCCCCTCTACTTATAGGGAACTGGGAGAGGCGTTTTGTAGCCCTGTTTTCATAAACTTTGTAAATTTGCACAAGTTTGCGAAATATGCCTGATTATTTTACCCTCTACTTATAAGGGAATGGGAAAGGCATTTTGTAGCCCATTTTTCAAAAACTTTGTGATTATGCACAAGTCAATACATATGGCGGCTGTTTATTTTGCCCTCTACTTATAGGGGAATGGGAGAGGCAATTTTGCCACCCTTTTCACGAAACTTTCACTTTTGTTTGTAGAGCTGCATAAATTCCGACAAACCAAAGTTCGCATTATTAGCGTCTCTTTATCCTCGCCGGCAAGGAGGTCAACTTTCATCACCCTCTACTTATAGAGAACTGGGAGAGCCGTTTTGCACAGTCATTTTTCAAATCTTTGGATAAACGCACCAAAAACAGCACCTGCAATTGTGTATCTTGCAGGTGCTGTAAAAGTACCATTTGCCAATTTGGACTAACTGCCATTTTTATTACGAATAATGGGAGGAAAGCGCTTGTTATTGAGAAAAAACTCAGAAATATTGATTTTGTTTCTTCCGTATGCTACAATAGCAAATATTTTGTAGGAGGTGCCACATGAGCGTTAATGCAAACGAGAAAGTATTCGACCTGTTGGAGCTGTTCGGAAAAACAGTTCTTTTCACCTGTATGAGAGTTAAGCAGAATACAGTCCCTGACAACTTGTATGCCTATGCCATCCGCCACGACGATGACTGTAACGGCAAGATTATCGAGGTCAGACCTTACATATTGGTCAATCACTGGGGAACAGTGATCTGTAAAGAACCTATCGAAATGACCGACATCGGCTGTAAATTCGTCGAGGAAAGTGATTACAGGTATACAGGCGAGACTTGTAGATTATTCGACTATATATAATCTATTAGCAATTATATATTAGCCAGAGAACACCGTATGATTTGTATTGCTTTTTAAGGCTGTATATGTTATAATCATTATAACTAAATTCATATTACGTGTCAGGAGGGATATCGTGAGTAAAAGCACTCGCTGCTTGTATCATAATCAGTTTACTGGTTTTATATCTGATGATGAACAATCGATACTTGGTATTCTTTGCGACAATTACCACGGTACCGTGCAGAGCACTCAGATTGAGGCATGGAAAAGTGAAATAGCGTTAATGAAGAACGTTCTCATATCATATCAGAATGAAAACGGACAGATCATATTTGAATACGATATACCTCGACTTGGTAAACGAATTGATGTGGTTCTGCTCCTGAAAGGTATTATTTTCTGTATAGAGTTCAAAACAGGTAATAAAGATACACTGGCAGAAGCTGATGTAGATCAGGTTCTTGACTATGCTCTTGATCTGACTAACTTTCATAAATTCAGCGAGAACCGTCTGATCGTACCCATTCTGATAGTCTCAAAATATCAAAGGAGTTCAACTGTTATACAGAAATCCGTATATGACGAAAACGTACTGAATCCCCTGATTGCAGGAGAAAACGGATTGCAGGAGCTCATACATAAAGTTATAGAAAAATATCCCAACCTTCCGCCGCTTGAAGAAAACTGGATCATAAGCCCGTATGCACCAACACCGACTATTATCGAAGCTGCCCGAACGCTGTATGAAAGTCATTCTGTTGAGGACATTACAAGACATGAAGCCGATAAGGTCTCTACAGATGCAACGATCTCATGTATCCTTGATGTGATAGAAAGAAGCAAGTATAATGGCGAAAAGAGCATCTGTTTTGTAACAGGCGTTCCCGGTGCAGGAAAAACACTTGTTGGTCTGGAAGTTGCTGTAAGGCAGACGTATCAGGGACACGATAAACCAATTGATGATGAAGGTGCTGTATACTTATCAGGTAACGGTCCTCTGGTTGCAGTTTTAACAGAAGCACTTGCTAA
>JAAYBK010000184.1 GCA_012718885.1 Ruminococcus sp.
CTTTTATAGAAGTTATACGTTAGATATTGAGGGAAACCCTTTTGAAAAAGGGTTCTCCCTCAAACTCCTTTCCTAAAACTTTCAGTTTTAAATTTTCCCCAGATAGGGCGCAACCCATGTATTATTACATGGGTTTTTTAATTATCATGCGCCCTATCTGGGGAAAATTAAGATTAAAAGTCTTTGGAAAGGGGTTCGGGGAAGAACCTTTCCTCAGAAAGGTTTTCCCCGAGTAACTGACATATACTTCTATAAAAGCACTACCCTTACGCAATGCCCTTTTTAATTAGTTGCCTTACGTATAACAGTTCCTTTAGGGAAGATTATATCGGATTTGAAGGAGAAGTTCATCATTGCGTGGTTAGCAGTTTCGATCTCTTCGCCCTCTTCATTATACAGCTTATCCAGCACCATTTCCACCGGCTTCGCTGACGGAGCGAGCAGTTCCACTGTATCACCTGCAAAGAAGCGGTTTCGCTGTGAACAGTACACAGTGCCGTCTCTGCACTCCTCAACCACGGCAACAACATCATAATTGCGGATGTAGCCGCTGTTTTCGTAATACTGAGACTCCTCAGGCGTACCGAAGAAGAAGCCGTTGCAATATTTCCTGTGGCTCACCTTGAATACCTCGTCCCTTATCCATTCAGGGAGAACGAAGTTGTCAGGATCCTTATAGTATTCGTCAACAGCCATGCGGTAGGCGTTTGTGACAACAGCCACATAGTAAGCTGATTTTGCACGGCCCTCGATCTTCAGGCTCTTGACGCCGGCCTGAGCCAGCTTGTCGATATGATCTATCATGCACATATCCTTTGAGTTGAGGATGTAAGTGCCTTTTTCGTCTTCAAACACTGGGAAGAATTCTCCCGGACGCTTTTCCTCCATGAGATGATATCCCCAGCGGCATGGCTGAGCGCATTCGCCGCGGTTTGCGTCACGGTTCACAAGGTACTGTGACAACAGGCACCTTCCGGAGAATGATACGCACATGGCACCGTGAACGAAAGTCTCGATATCCAGGTCAGGAGATGTTTTTGCACGTATCTCGGCGATCTCGTCAAGTGAAAGTTCTCTTGCGAGGACGACTCTTTTTGCGCCCATATCGTAAAGCTCCCTTGCGGTCACATAGTTTACGATACCGGTCTGAGTTGAGATATGTATTTCCATATCCGGAGCAAATTTCTTTATGAGCATGAGCAAACCGATGTCTGCGACGATAAGAGCGTCAACGCCTGCTTCAACGGCCTCCTTGACGAATCTTTCAAAGAATGGGATCTCGTTATTGCGGGGGAGAGTATTACAGGTGAGGTATACCTTAACACCCTTTGCATGAGCAGCATTGACAGCTTTTACAAGCTGTTCGTAGTCGAAATTCATGGGTGATGCTCTCATACCGAACTGCTGGCGGCCGAGGTAAACGGCGTCCGCACCATAATTCAGTGCGGCACCGAGTCTTTCTTCATCGCCGGCCGGGGCGAGAACTTCAAGTTTACTGAGCGGCATTGTTTTCAGCCTCCTGCTGCTGTGCTTCGTATTCGGCCTCTTCCTGATGGATGATCTCTTCGTTCTGGAGGTGCTCATCATAGGTCTTTGCAAATCTTGTCTGGCCGGTATATGTGTTAGCGTAGAAGTAATAGTAATCGCTCTTGTGGTCTTCAAGAACAGCATCGATAGCCTCAATACCCGGGTTGCAGATAGCTCCGGGAGGGAGGCCTGTGCCGACATAGGTATTATAAGCATCGAGAACAGCCTGATCCAGTACCTGCATACTCTTCTTGATCTTTGCGGAGTAGTTCTTTGTCGGGTCGGACTGGAGCTTGTTTGCAAATTCTTCAGGATTTCTGAGACGGTTCCAGAAAACAGAAGCAACGAGGGTCATAGTATCCTTTGTTGCAGCCTCCTTCTGTACAATAGAAGCAAGGGTAATGAGCTGATCCAGATCGATGTTCAGCTTCTTCATCTTCTCATATCTCTCAGGAGTCATCTTCTGGTCAAAGTTGGAGTATATCTTCTGGCATACCTTTTCCGGCTCCATTTCCTTATAGAAGAAGTAGGTATCAGGGAAGAGGTAGCCTTCCATACGGTAGAACTTCAGATTTGATGCCTCTGGTATCTGCTCCTCAAACGGGAAGTTGAAGCCGCCGGCATTGAATGTGAAGATAAAGTCGTTTGCGTTGCATATATCCTGCTCCTGAAGCATCTGAGCTGCCTCCATAAGGGTAATTCCTTCTGTAAAGGTTATCTCAACAGTCTCCTTGTTTTCTTCCTCATTTGTAGTGAGGTTCTGGATGATAGTCTCGTAAGCCATATTCGGGCGGATGAAGTGCTCGCCGGGGATATAGAGCGCATCGCTCTTTCTCATTTTTGAGAAGAGCATGAAGAACTTAGGCGATTTGATTATGCCCTCATCCTTTAGCTGCTGAGCGATCTCCTCTGTAGTAGCGCCTTCCTTGATGACAACGAGCTTGGTTGCGTCGCTCTTGCCGATACCGAGCATATCCTTTCCGAAGCCGATTATGACCATTGAAAGGATGATAGATACGGCAAATATCAAAGTCGTGAGTATGAGAACGCCGGGGAGGCGGTTTCTTTTCTTCTTTTTCTTCTTCTTTTTTCTCGGAGGAGCCATTCGCTGGGGAGCGCCGTACTCATCCTGGGGGTACATTCCCTGCTGATAGTACATATCGTTTTCGGGGATGTCCTCCTGAGACTGTGGCTCATCGTAGGAGAACTGTTCCTGCTGCTGGGCGCTGTCATAGTTCTCAGCCTCATAAGCAGCATAGTCATCATAGCTCTGGAGCTCTTCCTCCTGAGGGATATCATCGGCTGCGGGAGCAGCTTCAGGGATCTCCTCCTGTTCTGGCTGAGGAGCAGAATCCAGCTCTCTCAGGATATCGTTTATAAGATCGTCATTTTTCGGCATTGCAGAATACCGTCCTTTCTTCTGTAACAATTGTATGAACTTTAAGATCATGTGGCATCAGGGGGAGCTCGCTGACGATCATGCCGTCATATGCAAGAGCGACCCTTTTTACTTCCGGATGTCCGGCAAGGAATCTGTCGTAGAATCCGCCTCCGTATCCCAGTCTTCCTCCCTCTGGGGTAAAAGCGAGTCCGGGGACGATACATACAGTTTTGCCTGTAACAGTTGACTGTGGAAGTGACATATCCGGTTCACAGATACCGTATTTTCCCTCTTCAAGCTGTGTGGAAGAGGTGATTATGTGGAAGGACATCTGCCCGTTTTCGCCGCATCTTGGATAAGCGATCGTCTTTCCATTATGCAGCAGACATTCTGCAAGCTCCCAGGTATTAACCTCGGAGCCGAATGAGGCATATAGCAGAACTGTATCCGCCTCCGACAGAACATCAAGCGAGAGAAGTCCGGCCATGATGAGGCTGTCCTTCTCATCGGTTTTCAACGTCTTTCTTAAAGCGGAGAATTCCTTCCGGAGGGCTTTCTTGTCCTTCATATCAGAAACACATTATAGAGCTGCGGATCCTGTCGCTTTCGGCCTTGGAAACAGCTTTTTCCACGAGAGCAAGACCGAATTCAATGGCAGTTCCTGCTCCACGTGAGGTGATGAATATACCATCGCAGGCAACAGGCTCATTGCTGATGAAAGCGCCTTCAAGCTGATCCTCGAAGCCTTCATAGCAAGCGGCATTTCTGCCCTTGAGCAGACCCTTGTGACCGAGTATAGATGGGGCAGCACATATTGCTCCCACGTATTTACCGTTCTTCACGCAGAAATCGATAGCAGCCTGAACGTATTCAGACTTTTCCAGATTCAGCGTACCCGGCATACCGCCCGGGAGGATTATCATTTCCAGTTCATCAGTCAGGGGAGCTTCCTGAGCGATAGTATCAGTCACAACAGGAACTCCGTGAGAGCTTGTGATTATATTGTCTCCCACGCCGACAGTGACAACAGTCTTGCCGCTTCTTCTCAGCAGGTCGATAGGAGCGATAGCCTCTGTCTCTTCAAATCCGTTTGCAAGAAAAATGTAGATCATATCATATTCCTTTCATTTAAAGATCAAAGTGTATTTATTGAGGAGGAAAGCCGGATTGTAGGAGAGCTTTGATCTTCTCAGACCCTCTATGCCAAGGTCCTCCTCACGGTTGATGTATTTAAGACCGGCAGCCTCACTTTCTGCGAACAGGTGTGAGATACCGGCGTAAATGCCGTTGAATGAAGTGTCTGCCTTCTCGATGTGAACGCAGAATGTTTCGGAATTGAGCTGCTCGCCGATAGTCACGGCAGCGACCTTTCCGTCTATACGGATGAGACCGCCTTTGAGTTCAAGCTCTTTGAAATAAGTAAAGTAGGTATTTATAGCGAACTGCTCAGCAACGAACGAGCGATCGGCGGAATCATATCTGTTGTTATACTCTGCAGTGCAGAAGGTTATGCAGTCGTCAAAATCATTTTCAGTGATAGGGGAGTAGGTGTAGTCGAGCTCTCTGAAACGGGCAAGGTGATTGCGTTTGCCGTGATATTTTTTTCCTTTCAGCGAGATAAAATCCTCGGTAAGATAAATATAGTCCGAGCTGTCACGGTCAAGCTCATATGTGAAGCTGTCCGGAAAGAGCTCTGACAGCATACAAAGCGAACTGTCTGTTATTCCGGTGAGTATCAGCGGAGCACCTGAAGAAGAAGTATACCGCATAAGCTCTGACAACAGCTCACTTAGGTCTCCCCGACCGGCAGGCAGGATAAAATGAGGGTACCCGTCCTCGGTCTCGAAGGCGCAGCATATGTAGAAATCCTTATAGAAAGCGATCTTTGAGCCGGCCAGCCGTCTCCAGGCCATATTGTTAGCGAAGCTGTACTCGCAGCCCATGAAGTCGGAATATCTCAGTGCGGAGCAGATACGCTCTTTGTCGGAAACAGAGATCTCTCTGAATTCAAGCATATTATTCCTCCAGCTCAGTCCTGAGCCTTCATTGCCGAGAAATACTCGCGTACCTCATTTATCTTTCCGCAGGTCATTTTGCCCTCGGGACATTTTCCTGAGGAAACACATGAAGGTCCTGCATGGGAGAAGATATGCGGAGCGGTTTTCAGGCATAATCTGAGCATTTCGTTTGCCACAGCTCTTATCTCCCACTGTGCTCTGTTGCAGCAGCGATGAGCGAAGAAGTTGAAGAGGGAGCGGAC